>NATN01000140.1 GCA_002085355.1 Candidatus Zhuqueibacterota bacterium 4484_87
CCAGCAATTTGTTTGGAAAATGTCGTTGAGTATATATCATTAAATTGCTCGTCCAACAACAGCATTTGACTTTTCAATGGATTACCCGTATCACAAATAATCAATCTTTTTCGTTCATTATTTTTTGGACGAATAAAAAGATGAGTTGCTTGTATCATATCAAATTCTCGTGATCGCAGCGTTTTTCCGGTTTTTGGGTCAATGACATGAATGGAAGGATTTTTCTTAGAATTATCCCAATAGGATAAAAATGCAAATATTTCCTGCTCACCATCACCATTCGCATTAACGAAATCATGCCTAACCGGTGATGATGCATCGCCGAATTTTCTCACCCATCTTAACTCTCTGATGCCATCCACGTCAACAAAATCAAGCCTAATCGACGAAAATGCATCACCGAACTTTCTCACCCATCTTAACTTTCCATCATAATCAATAGAAAAAAGATAGGAATGAGAATCGTTGAATTTGCCGGCTTTGCTTCCATTGCTGGGCGCTTTTGTCGGAATGAGAATTTCTAATCTACCATCCCCATCCGAGTCGATAAAAATTGGTTTGCGTGCTATGCCGGCACCGGTTTCAAATTTCCATTTGCGTTCGAAAGTTTTTCCGTCATAAACAAAAACTCCTCTCGGATGAAGCATGTAAGGCTCATCAGGGAAAGCGATTAGCTCTTTCTTTCCATCGCCATCCAAATCTTTGCAATAAAGATAATTGATGTTTCCTTGCCATTCAATTTTCTTACCGCTCCTGCGATATCCACTTTTACCCGCAAACAAAAAAATTCCATTTGCGATTGGCTTTCTGGGATAGCTATAGATGCCAAGAAATGAGCTGTCATTAACTGTATAAACGTAAAAGAACTCCTGTTTTCCGTCTCCTGTCCAGTCTATATGAAATACTCTGCGCACAGGGCCGGGGGGATTCAACTGATCAACTATTACAAAATCGCTGGAATAAATATGAATATTCGATAAGCCTGTTTTGGGTATGACATCATTCTTAACATCAATTACTTCCTTTATGCCGTCATTGTTCAGGTCAAAAAAACGAGTTTCTTTTGCCACGATTCTTTTTTTCTCTAATTGATATGGGAAGGGGCCAGCAAGGTCTTCTTGCTGAGATTCCGAATTGCGACTCACTAAGACGACAGACAAAAGTATCAATAAAGCTAAAACTAATGTTTTTTTGAAGCTATTACAGATTTTCAGAGGAAAGGTAGGCGATTGGCAGAATTGGTTTTTCATAAAATTATCCCAATCATAATTATAAGGAAAAATTTAGTGATAAATTACTGTTCAAACATTATATCAAAAAGCAAGGACATTGTCAAGGAAAACGGCATAAAAAGATTTTTCTTGTGATCAGCTAAATCGGTCATTACATTTCAGTCTGGATATTTATCTTTTTTCTACAAATAAACAAATTTGCAGTCTTATAATCTCACCTTCTTCACCAAAAGAAATAGTCTGATAGAGCTAATAGCGAAACTTATTTGAATCATGCAATTTGATATCAGGGGCAAAAAAGCAATTTTGTCAAATTCGGAATATCAATTGCCCATATTTTGGTTTTTAGATTTAATTAATTACCATCAGCCTCTAATATACAAAGGAATCACAAAATATTCGTGTCTTCGAGTCTTGACAGTGAAAAAATAGTTCCCAAAATTTCTTCTTACTTTTTCTTCTTCGGTTTCGGATCAGGCAGTTCATTCGCTGTCACCCGTATCAGCTCGCTAATCCACTCCCGGTCATCGACATTATCTTCGATGAGAAAGTACATCTTTGCTCCAGGATAGGGCGATGCTTCGATAACTTTTCCGATGTGCGAGCGTCCGGCTGCGGTAGGTTTCACAAATAATTGATTATCACAAACAAGAGCTACAACTTTCCTGTTGCAGTAAACTGCATACTCCCCAAACATTTTGCGGTAGAAAATATCGCCTGCCGCCTCCACTTGCTCAGCAATAAATTGAACAAAATCAGGATCAGATGCCATACGCGTCCTTCGCACTTTTTTGATGAGGAACTATTTTAAATTCAGACTGATAAAAATATCATGTTCTGCTAACAGCAAACCTGATTTTGACAAAAATCTGCCAACTTTTACGAAAAAACTAGCGCATGAACCGTTCATCTCCAGCAGCCACTACGTCAATCTATTACAATTGCTCACGCTTTTTTTCTCAAATCCTGAATAAAGAGAACGAGTCCATAAATCCCTGCAAAGAATAAAACCAGGTCTTCATACACGCCATAAACGCGCAAAGGCGGTCCCATGATTGAAAAAACGCCCCAGTACAGCAGAGGAACCATCACTTTTTTATCTGCTCGTGGCAAAGCCAGTGAGAGCAGCGCCAGACTAAAGATCGTCGTCGGACAGGGATAGACGCCAAGTATCGGAACCCAGATTGTTAAATTGCCGAAAAATTTTACCGAGTAAGGATGGCCCAGCAGCCACCCGACAACGGGATAACCAATAATACTGTATCCTATGAAAAACAGGGCGATATAATTGTGGAAGCGATTTGAAGAAAATTTGAAATCCGATCTCTTGAGAAATACGTCCAAAATAAACAAAAATGCGATGATGAACATCAATGCCGGCTGGAAATAGTGCATTTTTTCGGACAGGTCTCTATTGTGGACAAGGTAAAAAACAATACCTATCCACGAGTAGCAAAACGCAAGAAACAGATTCATCCATAAATTCAGCTTGGCGCCGGGTTTTTTTGCCATAAACACCAGCAATACAATTGCCACAAACGAAAAAATAAATTGCACAGGGAAAATGGCCAGATCATACCCATGAATCAAATCCCAAAATTCTTCAGAAGTCATCATTGGCATTTCATTTCTCCTTTCGCTATAATTGCTTCCCTGCTTTGTTTTATCAACAAAGAATGGTAGTCAATGTGGCTGCAAAATCTGAAATATTTTTCTCATGCTATAAAATCATTATAGCCTCATACATATAAATATCATTATATCAAAAAAAACCAAACATGTCAAGAAAAAAATTGCAAAATTGGAAAAAAACTGGCGATGAAATCGGGGCAAGTAACGAACAAACAGGACTGAGAGACATGCATCTTCCCTCTCAATCCTGTCATTCATTCGGACAAATATTGCAGTTCAAAATCAGGATGTTGCCAAAAGTTGTTCCAGCATCTCGATAATCATCATCTCCCGGCGATCGAGGTTGTTGTCTGTCAAAGAGAGATCTTTGAGGAGATTGATCACATCTTTGACTTCCTCTGCAGAGCATTCTTCCCTTAAGACAAACACCGCCTCTTTTATCATTTCCGGGGCGTTGTCTTGAATTTGCTTCAAATTTTTTTCAAATTCAGAGTGCAAATTTTGTTCAGAGATATGAAACTGCGTGCTCAAGACATCAAAAATCATCTTTTCTTCATCTTCTGTGACTTTTCCGTCCGCCAGAGCGATCACATTAAATAAAGTCATTATTGCCGTTCTGATGCGCATGTGGATTTCCTTTCGTTATCATTTTGTTAATTTGCTGTTTCTATGACTTCCGCGAAAATTACTGGTAACTTCTTACAATTCAACGCCTAATAACATACGAAAACCGTACCCGACGAGAAAGCTCAACGTTGCCACACTGAAACTCAAAATTGCCATCTCCCAAAATCTTTCGCGAAAAGATTCCCCGCGCGCCACAGCGATGAAATAGTTGAACACCGCAATGATGGCAATGGCTACAACGAGGGTGACGGAGAGGCAAATAAAATAATTTTCCAGCAGTAAATAGGGCGCGATGAGCAACATCACCGTGAGCACATAAGTAACTCCTGTGTAAAAAGCCGCCCGCTGTGGATTGCGGCTGTCATTTTCCGATTTTGTCGAGAGATATTCCGACGCTGCCATGGAAAGTGCTGCGGCAAAACCTGTTATGAGACCGCTCAATGCGATGAGTCGTGTGTTTTGCAACGCCAATGTCAAACCGGCAAGCGCTCCCGTCAGTTCTACCAGCGCGTCGTTCAGTCCGAGCACCATTGAACCGGCATAACGCAAACGTTCTTCGTCCAGAAGATCGATCAGTTGTTTCTCATGCTCATTTTCCTCAAGCATGATTCGCTCTGCATCAGGAAATTGATCTATCAACAGACGATAACTTTCCTGGGCGTCAGCCTCGCCGCTCTCCATCAACTTCACGGTAAAAGTGAACCCAAAAATTCGATTGAGCATACAATACAAGAATACTTTCCACCGATTCGGTTTAATATTCACTCTAGAAATATTTTGCCAAATGCGATAATGGCGATATTCATCCACCGCAATCCTGTCCAGCACATTGCGATTGTGTTCATCACGCTGCTTTTGGGCTAATTTTTTGTAAATCAGATGCTCTGTAATTTCATCTCTCTGATGAATTAATATTTGCTTCTTTAATTTTTCATCAATTTCCACGTCTTTTCCTACTATTTTTTGAGTTTTTAATTTTATAGTTCAAAACTGTTCACTTCCAGCCCTTTGGGAACATCAACTTTTCCCTGATAAATATCCCAGTAATATTTTTTTGCCTCGCCAAGCTGCTGATATAATTCATGTTTTTCATCGCTATTTTGCACAGCAATGACCTCATTTTTATCATCGACAAGCAATAACCGCTGTGCACGGTTCATAATTCCGGCAGTACCAACACTGCACACTGCCACGACTTCATTGGATTTTACCAGATCAATCAGCTCGCCGTACGGGAGGTTGCGTTCATTGACAGTAACTCCCATCTGACGCAAAATTGCAACAATTCCTTGAATCGTTATCGACGGC
Source organism: Candidatus Zhuqueibacterota bacterium 4484_87 (assembly GCA_002085355.1). Lineage (GTDB taxonomy): Bacteria > Zhuqueibacterota > Zhuqueibacteria > Thermofontimicrobiales > Thermofontimicrobiaceae > 4484-87. Next base: position 4,800 of record NATN01000140.1, read on the forward strand.
AAAATCAAATTGCTCTCAGGAATCTTAATCACGCTGCCGTCACGCAAAGCAAATAAAGCGCAGGAAGAGTCCCATTCCGTGATTGTTCGAGTTTCCAGCGGCTCATAGGGTCGATCGTCAAGGAAGAGAGCGGAGACGGCTTCCGGAAAAATCTTTTTCGCTTCATCTACAGCTTTGACGCTGATTAAATAATTTATCCCTAATTTCAAACAGCCAGTACCGTTGATTCCCACAGCACGAACGAGATGAGGTACCACAACGCCACTGAAAGGCTCGCCTAAATATTGATCGTAACGGCAAACTACTGCACGGATAGATGGATTGTCCGGAAAAGTCACACCGATGGATTGGGTTTCGTCAACTGTAAAGGGACGCAAATACCCCTGAGCTTTTAAATCAGCCATCTCTGATAAAAAGTCCATCATCTCCGGTTCGCGCAAATAGCGCAGGAAAATATCCGTCATTTCCTCGGTTGTTGGTACGATCTCCTGTTGATTTTGTCCAAGATTGTACGAAATGCCGCGTTGGAAACGTTCCAGATTTTTATTCAAATTCAAAAACCGAACAACCAAATTCCCTTTTTCATTTCGATCAGCAAAAAACCGAATCCCTTCAAATGCCAAAAATAATCCGTAATGAATGGAACGGGATACTGCATAAACTTTGTCGTCCCCGGGCATAACATCGAAAGTCCTATCCTTCAACAAAAATCTCATCTGCTTCGTCGCCCACTTGATCCCTTCGAATCCAGCCATATTTTTTCCTCCGTAGTTTACAGTTTTGTAGAATAGTTTTTGCGTTTATAGATAGATTGAATTTATAAACATCTGATGAAAACCCCAAATTCCAAATCCCGAACTCCAAACAATGTCCAAATTTCAAATCCAAATAACCAAAACAATTCCTACTATATGGGACAAGATATTTCTAGTAAATTTTTAAATCTTCAAACTCCAACTATTTAGAACATTGGTATTTGAAATTTATTTAAAATTTGGGTTTTGGAATTTGGGATTTTCCCTTTTTGGGATTTGGAATTTCTCATAATCTATTTTGACTTATTTAAAATTGAAGAGAATATTTTTCTGAGCGCAACAGCTTCGTCAATTGACTTTAGACCATCACTGTTATTTTTTAATTCATTTGTTTGGGTTATTAACTTCAGCCAATATTCACTTTCTTTTGCTTCCTTTCTTGATATTTTAATTCGCATCAAAAAATCTTTTTTACTCAACGCTTCATTAGCTTCCCGATAATTTGCTCCGACGGAGCCCGAAGCGCGAATTAACTGTTTCCCATCTTCAATGTTTGCAAGCGTATTAGGTAGCGTTTTAACAAATAATCGCACTTCTTTAGCGAACAAAAAAGTCCTTTCTTCAAGATCGTAAGCAGGGTTTTGATTTTGAACATTGGACAAAGCACCACTCCTTCTTTTTAAAATTCCAATCTTCAAATTCCAAGCTTAAATAACCAAGCCCCATTTGTTTCGAATTTGGAAATTGGTAATTGGAATTTATTTGGAATTTGGGTTTTGGGATTTGGAATTTACATACCCTTAGTCACTTATCTTTTTCACTGCCTCCCCTGCCGCTGAAACCAACGCTTCCGCCGAAATCGGTCCACCAACTGCTGCTTCCATCCACGCGCTCGGAGTGATTGAGCCTAATCGACACATGCGTTCCATCTCGACAGCCAGGTTTTTGTCTTTCAAATAATTTTCAATCTGAAACATAATGATATATCCCAGAGAATAATCCGGCGTATAAAGTTCAGCATCGATGATGTGAGAGTAAATTGCCAGCAAAATTTGATCTTTTACGCCAAAAACAGGAGCGTAAAATTCGTTCCAAACGTCTTTGGCGATCTGGATTGTTGCCTGCTTCAATTCCGCCGGAGTAGCTTTCGGATGATCGTACATCCAGCGCCAGATACGCATATCCACAAGTCCCACACCGGCAATTTCGTAAGTGCTCCAGAAAGTGTCCAATGCTTTCAAATATTCTGCTTTTGGATCGGCTTTTGTCAGGCCGAGCAATTTCAAATCTCTTGACTGAAAGACAAATGCGAACGCCTCAGTAAATGCTGTATTTGGAACTCCCTGCAGCAGCACATAATCCATTTCGTTCAAACTGAAAACCTGTTCCACACAGTGGCCCAATTCGTGAATGGCGATATTGAAGCCTTTGTATTTCATGCCGGTTTCCGGAATTCGAGTGCGCAAATGGGCATTATCTTCACGGCGTTCCGCGCCCCAGGCATGTCCTGCGCCTCGAGACGGATCGACCACAATCTTGCTACTCAGAAAAGCTGCTTTCTCCGGCGAAAAACCCAGATTCCGCAAAATGTACGGCAAATCTTTCTGAAAAGCCCCCACATTGGGGTAGCGTTTCCCAACAATCTTATCCAGATAGGCTTCGTCG
>NATN01000141.1 GCA_002085355.1 Candidatus Zhuqueibacterota bacterium 4484_87
GTCCGGCAGCTTGCGAGCCATGCACCAACTGCCTGACCTGCTTGCCGCTTACATCAAATATAGTCAGCGTAACCTGAGCCGATGCAGACAGACTATATTCAATCGTCGTCGTCGGATTAAACGGGTTTGGATAATTCTGTTGAAGTTGGTGTGTTTTTGGTAATTGCGAGTTGAGCAAAACTTCCCTATCAGAAATATCGACGGCAATCTGTCCTTCATTTACAATAACATCTGATAGCTCCACAACACCGGGAGCTGAAGATTCGCCATCGGCTAATTCAAATTGAAGCGAAAACAATTCCGTCTCACTATTTATCGGTTGCGTTCCAGCCAGAGCGATTTGCAAATTTCCATGGTCCAAACGATGAACAAGGCTGAAATCTTTCATAGCTTTCCCCAGCGTAATCCCTTTGAAAATAACCGCCTGCGGATTGAAGTGGAAACTCATTTTCGAAGAGTACAAATCGTCGGCTATTTTTGCGATCACAGGAATGTCAAATTGTTTCTTGTCCGTCGATTTTGCTTTTCCAAAAGAAATCGCACCTGCGCCCGTGGCGTTCTTGCCAAGAGTCATCGGCGACCAATTCCCTGTAACGTCTCCATAAATAATTCCCTTAAAATCCTGGTTGGACATATTGGAATTAAGTGGCGAATAAGTTATTTTATCAGGCGCCGAATTCCAATTTGACGAATTTATATTGAAATCAGCCGGAACAAAACACCAATTATTTCCGACAGGAAAACTGTTCACCAAGCCAACAGTATAGCGTAAAATATACGATGCATCATAAGAAGTTACGCTGCCATTCCCCGACACATCCGCTGCTATCAATTGAAATGGCTCCAGTGTGGTCAAACCAACAGAATAACGCAACACTTGTGAAGCGTCAAAAGCGCTGATGCTATTCCCAAAATCTCCGTCTTTAGAAGGTATCAAATCATAATTACCGCCAGAAATCGTGGAAAATAAAAATATTCCATCATTGGCAGTCAGAGCTGTTTCACTTCCAAGGCTCAAACTCACGCCGGAAATTGGATGAAAATTTTGAAAATATTCAACAGTGCCTGAAACGTCATAACCCGCGGCAACGGTAAACACGCCATCGACGCTTACAGCAGCCGGGGTTCCCTCGTTAAACATAGCATTGACAAAACTAATCGGCGTTGTCTGGTTAGCGGAAGCGGCTGCATTTACCTGAAATTGAATTATAAGCAGAGTCCCACTACCCGAAAGAGGAGTTGTTCCGGCGCCAGACACTAATATTTGTCCGCCATTCGTATTTGTGACAACATTTCCCCAGCCGTCAATAAGCGTACCAGTTGTTATGATACCAATAGGCGTTAGCACATCAGTGGATGTTGCGATAGTCATGGTGAAAGACAGAATGTCCAACCCCGTCACATCACTCACTATAATTGGAACATCAACGACCAGACCGGCATAACCAGAAACATCCGATGCGCTGATCGTTACGGCGTTTCCGTTTGAAAAAGTTGTTGCCTGAGCAGTGTTGGAATAAGCAGAATTATCAGAATTTCGATAAGCATACACACGATAATAATAAGTAGTATTAGCCTCAAGTCCCAGGCTCTGAAACGTCGTTTCATTTGCAGAAGACGATCCGATCATTGTCCAGCTTCCGGTAGTGCCCTTTCTTCGCTCTATCCGAAATCCCGTCTCATCATTGGAATTATCCTGCCAGTTCAGATTAATCTGGGATGTAGAAATAGCCGTGGCGACTAAATTACTTGGTGCTGTCACAGGTTCCGGCCCTGGAGTTGCCAAATGTACATCGCCATAGCTAAAAGGTGCCTGCCCTGAAACATTGATATCAGAAGTGATTTCTCTAAGCCGATCAGATTCCTGCGGCCAAAAACCATTAAAATCCACAAAAGTATAATCATACGTAAAAACAAGCATGGCGAATGTTCCATCAGCCGAAACTACCAAAGGAGAATTGGTGAGGTCAAAGCTGGCTTCGTACTGAATATTCCCTGATGAAGATGACATACCATGTTCCACTCCCGAGGGAACAACTAAAGGCTCCCAGCCCAAATGGTCAGGCCAATAGCCATAACGCGGGCCAAATAAAGTGAATGAAGCAGAAGAGGCCGCGTCCCAGGCAACCCAGAAATTTCCTTCGTCACTCGGGTCTGATGAAGGAAATTCCCTGTCCAAATTTTTATCAAAGAAAATTGCGAACTGATCTAAATCATCGACATGGGTATCGCGCTGATCATCGACTGCGAGAAATAATTTCGAACCGTTATTCATCACGTACATTGTTACAGTACCTGATTTCCCCGGATAAAGTATATTCACAGTTTCAGCATCAGCCCATTCGCTTGAGTTAATTTGACCATCAATTGTTGGAGCAGATGCAGCCCAACCAGATTCAATCGAATAGCCGCTCGATGAGGATTGCGCGCTTGACGCATTGGAAAAATCGCTTTCTCCACTAGCATAAATCGCCGTCACTTTATAATAATAAGTCTGACCGGCTGTCACACTATTATCCCTATAATACTGGCGAGAAATATTACTGGCTATTTTGCTATAGCTTCCATTCAGAGAGGTGCTGCGATAAATATTGTATCCTGTCGGAGCCAAAGGATTCAGCGTGACACTTCTTGAAGACTTTTGCATAAATTTTTCTTCTGCTTCAAAAGGAAACGGAATTTGTGCATCTTGACTTTCTGCCTGAAATGCATTCTGTTGTAATATGACAGAATGGCCATCATCTATCCCGCTCATAAGAGAAGCAGGTGCTTTCCATGCCAAAGGAATGGAATTTTTATAGTTGCTGAGAGCGACCAAATTAGTTGGCGGCGCCTCCTGATTCACTGGACCTTCATAAGAAACCGTTCGAACAAAAGAAATAGAATTTACCTGACTCACAGCGCCACAATAGCGAATCAGTGCTGATCTCACTGTTGTGCTGTAGGTATCATAAAAATAATACCGTCCGGCGGATTTGTCAATGCCCACTAAAGGCACCCAGTGATCTCCGTATCCGTCGCCATCAGAGTCGATGGTTAAAAATACCGTAACACCTACAGAAATTTGATCGTGCACAAAATCGCAAAAGGTATTTGCGTTTATGTCCCAGGAACCATTGCTATGCTGATACCAAAAATCACCGTCGTTGATCCACGAATCTCCATAGGACCCGTAATCTCTCAACCATTGAGGTGCATTCCCTGCATTGTAAGTAGGCGACACATGAACAACTGCATTCACAAGATAGCCTCTGTCCAAGGCGTATAACTCCAAGCCGGGCTCAATATCGTAAACAGAGCCGAACCCGTCACTATTTGTCTTCATATATTGCCAGGAATGTAAAGCCCAGGCAGTAACCAGTCCTTCATTTACTCCACTCACAGGATCCGCAACCAAGTTACTCCCATGTTCATGGTCAAAATAGCCAAAAATCATCGCCCCTGTTGTCGGACCACACCCGACAAAGGCCCCATCCTGTTTGTACGAGGTTGTATTATAAGGAAAGGCGGGAAAATTTGAATAATTTTTAATATATTCAACAGCAAAAACGGCCTTATAAGAAGTTGCCAATGATAGAATTGTTGCCGCTAAAAGTACAAATAACCTGGCGCTTCGATAGTGGATATCCTTCCTTTTCATTTGACTCTCCTGGTAATTTAGTTCGGCAAATTATTTTTTAATATTAGATTAGCTGTGTCTTTTGCAAATAGAGAAAACAATATTCACATTGAGTACATTATTCGCATGAGGGAAATGACACCCTGGGAAAGCGTGTAGGCAATGCAAAATTAAATGATTTTACCAAAACATGGAAACTCATGGAAGAAAAATTAGCGACGGCAAAAGGAAGTGAACATCAACTAAAAATAGGCGTGAATAGCTTCCTGGTAGTATGCGATTTTGAGCGTTTGTGACTATCAGCTTCCTTCTTATGCTCCAAGTAAAAAAATCAAAGTTCGTTGACGGAGCAATTATGCCGACTAATATTGCGTATGGTTTAAGAAAAAAGCTGCATCACAAAAAGCAGAAACTAAAGAAGTGCAGGCAGTGATTTATCTTGTTCATCTTGAAGTCCGTGAGATTTTTGTTCAGCCAGTTAAACTTACTGGCTGAACAGATAACACTTATCAGCAAAATTTAATTTTCCAGCGTATGCGGAAAACTATTTTGAACAGGAGTAATATCTATTTTTCACACACTGCTTTCTAAACAACAAATCATTGCACATGATATGACTGCATGCAAAATTTATGCTCTAAACAAGATCTCCGCCCATTTGAGAGACCAGTTGAATAAAGCTGAAGGAAGAATACCCATGACGACGGTAAAGATTGCCGAAAAGCCTAAAGCAATCCAAACCGGGGCGATCTCTTTTTTGCCAATATCTTCAATCTTCTTTTCCGGCTCACTCATGTACATTACGACAAGTACGTTAATATAATAATAGAGCGCCACAAGGCTAAAAATCAGCGCGATTACAGCTGTTACGAACATTTTTCCTTCAAGGAGCTGCATGAAAATCTGCACTTTTCCCACAAAGCCAACAGCAGGGGGGATACCAGCGAGAGAAAACATGGCTATGGTCATCATGGCGGCAGCGCCTGGATATTTGCGTGCGACTCCGCGTAAATCGTCCAAAGTCTCGCAATATTTGCCTTTATGGGTCAAATAAACCAATACGCCAAAAGCGAGCATATTCATGGCGATGTAACCAATGCCATAAAACAGTACGGCTGCAACGCTTTGAACTTTATGCAACATGGGCGCCAGCGCCAATCCCATGTATCCGGCATGAGCAATTGAAGAATAAGCTAACATGCGCTTCACATTTTTTTGCACCAAGGCAACAGAATTTCCATAAATAACAGTCAGCAAAGAAAAAAACATAAAAATATTGCCAAAAGCCGTATCGAATTTGCCGAGATTTTCCAGTCCGGCAAAAATTTTCAGAATCACAGCGAATGCCGCCAGCTTTACAGCAACGCTCATAAATGCGGTAATTGGCGTCGCCGAGCCTTCATACACATCCGGCGTCCATGCATGAAACGGAACCATGGACACCTTGAACGCCAAACCGATGAATACAAACAACAGTCCGAGTCCGGTCAGAAATGTCGAAGCGCTGCCTGTGACTTCGGATAATCTGGCGACGACACCAAGGACGTTTAAAGTGCCTGTTGTGCCATAAAGCAGAGAAATCCCCATCATCAAAAATCCTGATGAAAAGCCGCCCAGCAGCAGATATTTAACCGCACTCTCGCCTGCCCTGGGGCTGAATCGTTTTAATCCGACCAATGCATAAATTGGAATAGACATCATTTCCAGAGAAATGAAAATCATCAGAAAATTTTCTGCTGCGATTAAAGTCAGAGCCCCAAAAAGAGAAAAACAAAGCAGCAGATAATAATCCATCGCCGGGATTGACTGGTATAAAGTGTATCTTGCGGAAAGAAGAACTGTCAATATCGCGGCTACGAGAAGGGCAATTTTTCCGATGAAAGCGCCGCCTCCAGCTTTCAATGCCTGATTAAACAGGACAACTTGCTGGCCTGCAGTTTTTTGTCCGTAAACGGCAAACACAACTGCCACTGCAATCAAACCGATTCCGGCAATCCAGCTTGCCTGTCGATTTCTGATTTCGAGCCCGGGATAATCGTTCTCCCTGCCGAAAAATACGAAAATAGGCCGTTGAAAAGCATCGACAAGCGCTAACACGACTATCAATGCGAGCAGACTGAGTTCACCCATGAAAAATTTCGGATCAAAAAATATTTCATTCATATTCGAGTCCAGAGATTGTTAAGTGTTTGTTTTCGTTTCCTGCTTCGTTAATAAATTTCTAATATATTTTCAAGATCAATGAACAGTTTCCGCTTCAGTTGCTTCCTGAACAGGCTCATGTTCTTCTATTTGCACTTGAGCTTTTTGCACCAGATAGTTTTTTATTTCCTCTGGCTGATATTGTTCAATATAGGTCGCGACAGATTTGTCCATTTTGCTCAAAAAAGCCTTCGGATACAAACCGATCCAGAACACAAAAATGACAAACGGCAACAAAACCATCATTTCACGGAAGCTTAAATCCTTCAAATTTTTATTCTTTTCGTTTTCCAAAGGTCCAAAAAACACTCGCTGTACCATCCATAACATGTAATATGCGCCCAAAATGACACCGGATGTCGCAAAGACCATCAGAACAATTTGAAATACGCCCTGTGTCATTACAAAATGAGCCCATGCTGCTTTAAAGCTTCCCAATAAAATCAAAAATTCTCCCACGAAACCGTTGGTTCCCGGCAAGGCGACAGAAGACAAAGTAATGATCATAAACACAAACGAAAAAAGAGGCAACTGATGAGCCAGTCCGCCAAATTCAGCAATTTCTCTTGTATGTCTTCTTTCATAAAGAATGCCCACTAAAACGAATAGCGCGCCAGTGGAGACACCATGATTCACCATTTGCAAGATTGCGCCTTGTACAGCCTCGGGTGTCAGCGCAAATAAGCCCAGCATGACGTAACCCAAATGACTGATGGAAGAATATGCAACAAGTTTTTTCAGATCTGACTGTGCTAATGCTAATAACGCGCCGTAAACAATGCCGATTACCGCAAGAGTTTGCATGATAGGTGCGGCAATGAGAGCGGCTTCGCCAAAAAGTGGAATCCCCAACCGCACAAAACCGTAAGCGCCCATTTTCAGTAAAACGCCGGCAAGAATCACGGATCCGGCAGTCGGCGCTTCAACGTGTGCATCTGGCAGCCAGGTGTGAAACGGAAACATCGGTACTTTAATGGCAAAAGCCAGCGCGAAAGCAGCGAATAGCCACAATTGTGTATGAACAGGAATTTCCAATTTCAGCAAATCGCTAAATTCGAAAGTCAACTGGCCAAATGCAGTCCTCGCCAAAATCGCCAGATAAATTATGCCAGCCAACATCATGAGCGACCCGACAACGGTAAATAAAACAAATTTTATCGTTGCATAAATTCTTCTGGGCCCACCCCAAATTCCGATGAGAAAGAACATCGGGATAAGCATCAATTCCCAGAAAATGTAAAAAATAAACAGATTAAGTGCTACAAATGCGCCTAACATGGAAAATTCCAGAAAAAGGAGCCAAATGTAATATTCTTTTTTTCTTTTCTGAATGTAGCGAAAAGAACTCAGCACCGTAAACGGCATGATGATAGTTGTCAGCAAAA
>NATN01000142.1 GCA_002085355.1 Candidatus Zhuqueibacterota bacterium 4484_87
CGCAGCAGCTTATCTGGTCTGGCGGCTGCCCTGGTTCGATCTGGAATTTGGCAGAGACAATGCACAATGGGGGCCCGGCTACCAGGGAAATTTGATGCTATCCGGAAATTGCCCCCGTTTTGACATACTGCGTCTGCGGGCGAATTACAAGAATTTCCACTTCACCAGCATCCACGGGAAATTGAACAGCGCCGGTGGCGACAAATACATCGCTGCCCATCGTCTGGAAATCAGACCGTTTCGCTGGCTCTATCTCGGCGGTGGCGAATCTGTCATTTATGGCAATCGTGGGATGGAGCTTGCCTATTTGAATCCGGTCATGCTTTACCATATCGCCGAACATCATCAGGGCGATCGGGATAACAACACGCTGGGCTTTGATTTCACCATTTTTCCTGCAAGAAATCATAAATTTTACAACGAAATTTTCATCGATGATTTCACGTCATCGGAAAATCCATTCACCTATTTCGGTAATAAGTTCGCTTTTCAAACCGGCTATTACTGGGTCAATCCATTGGGTATTCCCAATCTGGATTTTCGAGCAGAATACACACGAATCGAACCCTATGTTTACACACATCAGGATTCAATCAATGTTTACAATCATTATAATCAACACATCGGTCACTGGCTGGAGCCGAATTCGGATCAATTTTACAGCGATTTGAATTTTCTCGTCAATCGGGATTTGCAAATTAAATTTTTGATAGAGCAAATTCGACACGGAAAAGGAGACATCAATTCTCCGCACCAGAAAGCAGAAGGACTGCGCAAAAAGTTCCTCGACGGCGTGGTGGAGAAACGATGGCGATTCGGATTTTCCGTGACCGACCAGATTTTGCGGGATATTTTCATTCGCTTGCAGTACAATTTTATCGACATCAACAATGCAAATAATGTGAAAAAAAGCGACCGCAGGGATCAGCATATTGTGCTGGAATTATTTGGGAATTGGTGATTGTATTTTTGCCTTCAGGGATCGAATACTTTTTTGAAACAACTCCGGCAGAATTTAGCATCAGTGACATAGAGGAGACAGAAATGGCAAAAAGTCCGCGCCAGAGGACTGGCACGAACTTAACAGTTGCTAAAATCCACGTAATTTTCAGAATTTTGATCTGTTAATATTTCATGCCTACGGCACTTAAATTCTGGAGTCAGACATTTTACTATAAACATTTCGCGCCTAACGGGGCTTTAATCGGATTTATCTTTTATTTCGCTCTTTCAGAGCTTTTTAGAATTGATGTTATTACCCATTTTTCCAGTGCGATGCACTGGGCTAATATATTTCACTCCTTCGGAGTGATCTCATTTTTCGAGCCTTATCAATATGGCAAGTTGACCCCAACGGGGTCAGATATTTTAGCATTGGGCAACGCCCTATGAAAATATAAAAAAAGGAAAATAGCCATTAAGCCCTGTAAGGGCGGCATAAAAAGCGATCTCAAAAATGAGATTTTATTTCAAGTTGCCATATAAGACAAATAGACGATATATTGATAAAATTTTGGATGAACATTAATTTCCAGAGGGCGGTCAAACACCAAAATTAGGATAAAATTTATTTAAACAAAATAAACGAACAATTTGGCAGAAGAAAATTAGGAATCTTTGTGCCCTCTGCAACTCAGTGGTTTATTAGAACAATTACTAAAAACGAAAAATAACCCATGTTTCTACACACAATATTTCTTTTGTTAACCATCGGCTACATCAGCCTCATTATTTCGCTCATTATCGGACTTTATCATTTACAAGACGGTAAGAATAGCCAAAAATATTTCGTCTCGGTCATTGTGGCGGCACACAACGAAGAAGAAAACATCGGTCTTTGTCTTAATAGCCTGCTGCGGCAAACTTATCCGCATGAATTATACGAAATCATTGTCATTGACGACCGTTCCAGCGATGGGACATGGGAAATTGTGCAAAAATTTCAAGAGCGGCACAGCAAAGTTAGCGCGTTGCGAATCGATCGGTCGCCTGAAAAAATGGCGCCGAAAAAATTTGCCCTGTCTCGCGGAATCGCCAGTGCCCGCGGAGAGATTATTTTGACTACGGATGCGGATACTTTACCTGAATCCCCATGGATTGAAAACATGATCCGCCATTTCGAACCCCAGGTGGGCATGGTCGCCGGTTTTTCACCACTGGATTTAGCGGAAAAAAATTCGTTCTTTTCACGGTTTATCGCGCTTGACTCCCTCTCGCTCGCTGCGGTTGCTGCCGGAAGTGTTGGACTCGGCAATCCGCTGACCTGCAACGGCAGGAATCTGGGTTACCGTAAAAAAGCATTTGATGAGGTGGGTGGTTTCCGGGAAATCGCCCGATTCATCTCCGGCGATGATGATCTGCTGTTACATTTAATTAAAGAAGAAACTGACTGGGAAATTCGCTATGCTTTTGACCGCGGCAGTCTGGTTCATGCCAGACAGCCGGAAAATTTCAGCGAATTTGCCAATCAGCGCATCCGGCATGCTTCCAAAGGAAAACACTATTCGCCCAAAATGGTACTGCTGCTTTCGGGAATTTATTTTTACAATCTGCTGCTCATCGGATATTTTTTAGGGAGTTTAGTTGCACCAAAATTCATTTTCCTATGGTTGACAAGTTTCATGGCAAAAGGAATTGCAGATTTTTTGCTGATGAACAGATTTGCCATGCGTTATCGTCTCTCCTATTTTTTGAGTTCATTCCCATGGGCAGCCTTTTTGCATCCGCTGTATGTGGTGATTTTCGGGCTCTGGGGGCAATTCGGAAAATTTAAATGGAAAGGTGAAAGTTACGAAGCGCTTTCACGGGATAAGTAGCCAATAGCCACGGAGTCGCAGAGGGCACAGAGAAGTTTGATTAAAAAAAAATTTATTATTATTCAGCCACCAAGACTCAAAGGCTCAAAATATAAAATTTGAGGAATTATCTTATTTGAAACTATTTCATTTGAAAATATTGAAATGATGAAAAAGCAAAGTAACAATATTATTTAATATGAAGGACCAGTTGAAAGTCTTTAAGTAAAATAGCAATGAAACCCAATAAAAACCTTACGGCTAAATTCCGAAATCTCACTGGGCCGAGATGGAATTAAGGCGTCAGCATTTTAAAAACGATAGATTGTCGTCTTATGTTCAATTTTAACTGGTTATTCTCATACACAGATTTTAAAATTAATGCATTTTATTATTTGATTCAGCATAAAAACTCAATTTTCTAAATATTGGAAATCTTGGAGTCTTGGCGGCTTCAAGGCTGAACTGTTACAATATTTTTTAGCTGAATATTGCTGTACCAGAATTTTAAAAATCTCTGTGATAGGAGTCTGTAGAAAACTGAAAAAACGGAAAGGCATCAAGTTGATTTTTTTTGTTGTAACAGCTATTTATCTTATTATCGTTTTAACACTCATCATCGCACTATTCCTTCCGGATAAAGAGCAGACATCAGAAAAGCCATTCGTTTCCGTTGTTGTGGCTGCTCGGAATGAAGAAAATCATATTGGCGATTTGCTTGAAGATTTGAGCCAACAAACTTACCCCTCTGATTCTTTTGAGGTGATCATTGTCAACGATGGGTCAGAAGATCGCACCAGTGAGATTATTGACTCATTTGTTCAAAAGGACAAAAGGTTCATCCATTTGCAAGCGAAACCAGATCCTGTTTCCGGGCTGACCGCCAAAAAGAATGCACTGAATCAGGGAATTCAGAAAAGCAAAGCGGACATAATTTTGAGCACTGATGCCGATTGCCGCGTGAAAGCGACCTGGATTGAAACCATGGTTTCCTATTTCACAGGAAATGTGGGCATGGTTGTCGGATTTTCTCAATTTGGCAAGCCCGGAGAAAAATATTCAATTTTTGAACAATTGCAAGCGATTGATTTTTTAGCATTAATGGGCGCTGCACAAGGAGCGATCAATCTGGGAATTCCCCTAGCAGCTTCGGGTCAAAATTTGGCGTATCGCAAACAGGCATTCCTCGAAGTCGGCGGATTTGAAAAAATTAAGGACAGAATCTCCGGCGATGACGTACTGTTGTTAGGACTCATTCACAAGCTCACGAACTGGAAAATCAGATTCGCACATTCAGAAAATGCGTTCAACTGGACGCATCCGGAAAAAAAGCTGCACGATTTTCTCAATCAACGAAAACGCTGGGCATCAAATGGGTCGATTCAGTTGCAACTGAACAAACTGTTTTTCGTCTTCATTTCTATCATGCTGTTAATCAATGCCACTTTTCTCATCGGCATTCCGGTGTATGCATTGTTGGGACTTTCGCTTTTTACTCCGCTGATTTGTCTATTGGCAAAAGTTGGTATTGAATTTTTGATGACTCTCTCCGCCGCTATTCGTTTCCGACGGCTGGATTTAATAAAATATTTCCCACTATGGGCGCTATTGCAACTTCCTTACGTCGCCGTCACCGGATTTTTGGGGACATTTGGCCATTTCAAATGGAAAGACAGGACGCATAGACAGGAATTAACCTCATTCAGGATTGACACATGAAATGGATTCCGACAACAATCAGGGCGCTGAAACATTCTGTTTCTAAAATGCCCATAAATTCAAGTACAGAAATTCGACTCACGCATTTGTGCACCCAGCGCTGCAGGCAGTGCAGCGTTTACGAACGTACCACAGAACCGGCGATTATGAGTCTGGAAAATTTTAAAATTTTAGCGCAGCGGCTGCGCGACTACGGCGCTTTCGTCGGCTTTATCTCTGGCGGAGAAGCGACGCTGGTGCCGTATTTAGATGAGATTTTACTGGAAGCAAAACGCACCTTCACGACAGCAACCACGCTGGTAACAGGTCTGTACAACAAAACCGAAATAATCGAACGCTTCGGCGAAGTCGCGTTGAAAAATAACATTCACATCCAAACCTCTCTCGACGGCTATGGGGAAATCGGAGACAATCTGCGCGGCGTGCCGAATTTCGCCGAGACTGTGTTAAAGCACATGAAATTACTTTCCGAAATGCGCGGCGAATCCAAATCTTTGCTCTATGCCAATATCGTTTTGAATAATTTAAATTTAGACCAGGTGCCTGACTTGATCAAACGTGCGCGCGATTTAGGCTGGATGACCACAATAGGCTTGTACCACACGCTCACTGCAACGACGCGCGAAAATGATGATATGCGGCTGCAACCAGGGGAAAGATTGAATAAATTACTTGATTTTTTGGAAAATAATGATGATATTCTGAATCTGAATTCTTTCATCAGGGGCATCCGCCCGTTCATCGAGGGGAAACCGCCGGGCGTGTGCGCATTTGTGGATTCGCCGGTTCTGTCCACGAGGACCACAATCATGGAAGATGGCGCCGTTCACCTCTGTTACGGGCCGCCAATTGGAAATATTTTTCAATCGACATTAGACGAAATTTTTTCTGGCGAACGCTATCATAAACAATTAGAAATGTACCGGAAATGCGAAGGATGCTGGACAACGTGTTACACACAGCGCTATCTCGTGACGCATCCTCGTTCGCTGAAAGAATTCAGAGAAAATATTCACAAATTGAAACTGACAAGAAGATGATTGTGATGCCATGGCAGCCACAAAAGATTTAAAAGAAAGAAGGAAATACCCGCGTTTTTACCCGGATGCGGATAATCAGCCCAAGGTAGTTTTTTTTCTGGAAAACGGTCAGCAATTTTCAGTTGATGTAGTCAATATTAGCCGCGGCGGCATGTTGGCTTCCACGCCGGACATGGACTATTTTCTGGAAATGGATCACCAAAAAATTAAAATTATCGAAATTATTCCACCTAATCGAAAGCCGTTTCGCTGCGCCGGCAAAATTCTCCGCATTCATCCGATTCTTGAAGACCGCGCCTGCTATTGCGCCGTGGAATTCCGAAAAATTGACTCAAAATTAGCAGAATCAGTAGTTCTATCCAGCCCGCCAAAAACTCGGACAAAGCGAGAAGAAAAAAACACTGACTGGGAAGCTGAAATCTGGAATCGTGTCCTGGCAGCAGAAAATTATTTGAAAGCCCCCAACGCAGGAGAAGCGCAGCAGCGAATTTACGAATCATTCGCTGATATCACGGATTCTCTCTCTCTCGAAGATCGTTGGTGGTTTTTCGAACTTTTGGATGAAATAAAAATAAAGCAACCAGAGATACCGGAAGAGCTAAAAAAAGACTTTCTCTCATTGTGTGAGTTAGCTTTCCAAAAAAGAAAAGCAACAAAAAAATCAGCGAAAATGAAAATTATTCATAGAAAGAGCGAATAACTAAACTTGGCACTTATCATCGGGCATTAGATGCCTTCTCTTGAAAATAGCCTACAAATCCGAAACTCTGAATAGAAAATGACCGAAAGAAAATCTATTTTCATAAAAGGTGCGCGGGAGCATAATCTCAAAAACATTGATATTGAAATTCCGCGAGATAAATTGATTGTAATCACCGGGCTTTCCGGATCGGGGAAGTCGTCACTGGCATTCGATACAATTTATGCCGAAGGGCAGCGGCGCTACGTGGAATCGCTCTCTGCTTACGCACGGCAATTTTTAGGCTTGATGGAAAAACCGGACGTGGATTACATTGAAGGACTGTCCCCGGCGATTTCCATTGAGCAGCGATCAGCAAGCAAAAATCCGCGTTCCACAGTAGGGACAGTGACCGAAATTTATGATTACCTGCGTTTGCTTTTCGCCCGCATCGGCAAACCGCACTGTTACAATTGCGGCAAACCGATTCAACGCCAAACAGTACAGCAAATCGTGGATCAAGTGATGAAGTTGCCCGCCGAGACGAGAATTAACATTCTCGCTCCGGTTGTGCGCGGAAGGAAAGGCGAATACCGTGAAATTTTCGAAGAAGCGCGCAAAGACGGATTTGTGCGCGTGCGAGTTGACGGACAGATGCGGGAACTGGAAGAAGATATTCAACTGGAAAAATATAAAAAACACGACATCGAAATTGTCGTGGATCGGCTCATCATCCAGCCGGACATTAGAGGTCGTCTCACGGAATCTGTCGAAACTGCATTGCAACTGGCGTCAGGAATTGTCTTGATTCATATTTTGGACGGCGAAGATCTGTTTTTCAGCGAGCACTTCGCCTGCATTGACTGCGGCATTTCGTACGAGGAGCTGGCGCCGCGGATGTTTTCTTTCAACAGCCCTTACGGTGCCTGCCCTACCTGCAACGGCCTGGGTTCGACCATG
>NATN01000143.1 GCA_002085355.1 Candidatus Zhuqueibacterota bacterium 4484_87
TTATTTCGTGCTTTATGCTCTGTTGCACACTTTTCTGATAAAGAATTTTCCTGAGAAATATTTTTATTTTTGTATCCCTTTTTTATGGACGGGAATAGAGTATTTGCGTTCTTTGGGCGTATTGGGCTTTCCGTGGAGCTCGCTGGCGTACAGCCAATCTTATTATTTGTCGCTGATTCAGTATGTGGATTACACCAGTTTATTCGGCGTAAGTTTTTGGATCGTCTGGTTGAATGTGATCATATTCTTGCTGATAAAAAACGCGGATAATTTTCGTAAAGTTGTGGTTTATCTCATCGTGCTCATTTTGCTGCTTCTGTTGCCATATATTTACGGAAAAACTGTCGTGCCCTCTTCAAACAAGTCTGCCAAGGAAAAAATTCGCGTCGGTCTCGTGCAGGGCAATGTCGATCCGAACGAAAAATGGGATGATTCCTTTCGCATGGAAAATCTGAAAATTTATCAATCTTTGACCTATCAAATGCGCCGAGATTCTCTCGATTTAATTGTGTGGCCAGAAACAGCGACGCCGGTCTATTTGCGAGATTCTGATGTATATCGTCAAGCGATTTATGAGATTGTTGACAGCTTGAGAGTGCCATTGATTACCGGCACCCCTGATTATCAATTTTTGCCCGATCATAGCTATAAAACATACAATGCCGTGTTTTCTTTCCTTCCGGGAGAAAAAAGCTTTGATGTGTATCGCAAATTACATTTAGTCCCATTTTCTGAGCGAGTGCCGTTTACAGAAACTTTTCCTTTTATCGCGGACTGGCTGGAGAAGCTGGAGATGGGCGAGGGAAATTTTTCGCCGGGAGACTCCATTGTTTCCTTCAAAATTCCCTGGAAAAGGCTACAGAAAACAGATTCTCTATCCGAGCGGAGTTTTTTCCTTGCACCGGTTGTTGTATGTTTTGAATCGCTTTTTTCTGATTTAGTGCGGAAATTTGTGATGAATGGCGCAGACATTCTCCTCATCATCACTAACGATGCCTGGTTTGGAAGTACTCAAGCGCCTTTCCATCATGCCCAAGCGGCTGTTTTTCGCGCTATTGAAAATCGAATTCCCATTGCTCGCTGCGCCAATACTGGCGTGTCTATGTTCATCGATAGTTACGGCCACGTGACTCATGAGACGCCAATCTGGGTACGCACTGCAATTTCCGGTGAACTGGTGCCACGTCAAGAGACAACATTTTTCAGCCTGCACGGTCATGTGATCACAAAAATCATTTCCTTTTTTAATTTACTCCCTTTCATTTTTGCAATTTTTACAGCAATAAAAAGAAAACGCGCCTGAATTTTCTTTGTTGCAGCTTCCTTGGCGCTAATTTTGCAAAAATAATTTCTGCTGACTCAATTGTGAAAAAGTTTTAGCATTTTCAATATTGGGGAACTATTTAAAGATAACTTAATTTAATGATTGATCTTATAATATGCGCGTACTGTAAATATGTAATTTATATGACATTATTGTAATAAAAGAGTTACTATTCGAGTATGGCTATTCCGGAAGCCGCTGAAGCGGCTAATTGGCTTGCAATGTTGATTTATGGGCACCACGATGAATCGTGGTGTTAATACAACTGATTTTTGAACAAACACCATGCTTCAGCATGGTGGCGTAATACAAACCAAAAAGCAAATAGCTGCTTCAGCAGCTTACAAAATTGCAAAGAGACGACGCAGGCTGAATAGTTACATAAAAGATTAATTGCCAAATAGTAGATCGGGAATTTATAAGGAATTGTTAGATTAGTGAATTTATTTCGTTTAAAATATGCGCTTGTGTTTGTGTGCATCGCTGTGATGAATTTGCAAGCGCAAAATGATTTTTATTTGTCGCTGAGTACGATAAAAGCGAAGCCGCTGTCCATGGCAAGCGCTTACACATCGGTCGAAGATAATCTAGCGTCCGCTATTTATAATCCAGCGTCAATAGGGCTATTCAATGGTGATAAAAATTTTCGAGTTACGTTTTTTCTAAATCCAGTGGCTCCTGTGAGCGCATTTCGCGAACGCTACAGGGAACAAGCTGCATCCCAGGCAGATGAAACTCGTTCTGTCTGGCAGGATGCATTGGTTTTGTTCAAAGGCGTGATTTTTACGATTAAATTTTTGGATATTGGTTTTCTTTTCAATGAGCAAATTATTGATCCGGTGTTACTATCAGGGCAGAAAGAGTTTTTTTCTTACTATGATTTTTCCGAAAACATTAGTCATTCGGCTATTGTTCATTTGCGATTGGCAGAACGCGTATCCCTTGGCGCTTCGACAACTTTGTTCATGCAGCAATCAGGAGATCAAACTCAACGCGGCTATGGTTTCAGCTACGGCATTTTGATGAAACCTGCTGCTCGAATGAATGTCGGCATTTCTTACCACTACCTGCCTCGTCTGATGCCTGATGTGCGCATCCCGCTGGAGAAGATGGTGGATCAGACTATCAATGTGGGAATTTCTTATTATCCACTTTCTTCGACAACGTTGTCCATGGATTTGAGAAATTTGACTGAGGAAAAGGGCAAGAGTGTCATCGAACTTCGCTTCGGCGCAGAGCAACGAGTTTTTTCACTATTTGCACTGCGCGGCGGCTATTTCAAAGAACGATTCTCTGATCTCGAGCAGATTTCAGCAGGTATTGGCATGATTGATGCAAATCTATTTTTCCCCCGCAAAAGTAAATTGCAGCATTCACCGTTCGTGTTGAATTATGCCTTTGTTTTGGAAAGGACAAAAACGGCAAGTGCCCATTGGCATGTGGTCACTTTCAATGTTGTTTTTTGATCGGACTTTGGGGCTGGAAAAGCCTTGATCTGCGCATTTTTTGCTACACATGCAACGGTCAGAATTTCTCCTTCGCGGGAACTTTATCCCCAGTGCAGAGTTTTACTTGTTGATTATTTCAAAGATAAAAGCATGATATTTCGCGTTGTTAAAGTTCATTATTTGCTCTGGTTGTTTTTTCCGATGCTGTCGATGAGCCAAACACTGTCACCGGAAAACAATGTTGCTATTTTTCAGCAACTGGCGGACGACATAGTTCGCGAAGTTGTTTCCGAAGTCGGACTTGATACTACCCACAGTGTAGTTATTCAATCGCGCAGTGAAAACAGGTCCGGGAACTGGCTGATCGAAAACGCATTCATCCGCTGTTTTTTGAGCAAAAAAATTTCAGTACAGATGAATGCGCAAGATAGCGGTGAAAACTCTTTTCTTTTTGAGTATTTTATATCAGAGCTCAAAGTGGACTATGAAAAAGTTCCTTCAAAAAAGTTGACGCGTCATCTCACGCTCAATCTTGATGTGCGGGTATTGCGAGGGGCTGGTAAGTCTCTGGTTTTATTTAAAAAATACTCAAAGTCTTTTCAAGATATAATACCATCTAACGCAGTTAAACAGGTGGAGTCCGGACGTTATCCTTTCACGCACGGTAATTTACCTGAAAACAGAAATTGGAAAAAATGGATCAGCCCGGCGGTGATTTTGCTCAGCACCGGTGTTGTAATTTATTCGTTTTTTGCATTGCGGAGTAAATAGGAAAGCGATATATGAAAAAAATTCTGTCTCAGTTTTTGATGATCGTTCTATTGATAATTTTAGCGACAGTTGCCTGTAATCGTAATAAAATCAAACCGACAGCATCAGCGGAAGAACGAATGAAAATCGCTGAAAAAATGTTCAATGATGAAGATTATCTGGATGCACGGACACAATTTCGCATCATCATCTATAATTTCCCTGGCAGTGCTGTCAGCGCTAAAGCGCAGTACATGTTTGCTGAATGCTATTTTCAGACAAAAGAATACATCATTGCAGCAGCAGAATTTGAAAAAATTTTGCGCGTGTATCCGAATAGCGAATATGCGGATGATGCACAATTCAAAGTCGCTCTTTGCTATTACAAGCTTTCCCCGAAATATTCGTTAGATCAGGAATATACGCGGAAGGCAATTGAGGAATTTCAGAAATTTATCGAAGATTATCCCGGCAGTAAGCTGGCACAAGAGGCAAACAGCTATCTCCACAAATGTCGCGTCAAATTAGCAAAGAAATATTACAAAAGTGGTGAAATTTACCAGAAGATGACTTTCTACAGGTCTGCGGTCATATATTTTGATTATGTGCTGGATAATTATTATGATACAGAATTCGCTCCGAAAGCGCTTCTCGGCAAAGCGGAATGTTATCAAAAAATGTATAAAACCGAGGAAGCGGTGAAGCTTTATCAGCTTTATCTGGAAAAATACCCCAAAGGCTCAAGCGTCAGAACAGTAAAAGCAATTCTGGAAAAATTGAAGAACAAATGAGGTGGTAACATCGACCAACTTCATGAGACAAAAGACTCTGACAAATCGCGACGCTTGAAAATCGCCATACTGGGCGGCTCCTTTGATCCGATACATTTTGGTCATCTGCAATTAGCGCAATGGGCGTATGAGGAATTAGAGTTGAGCAAAGTTTTATTCATTCCGGCGGCAACTCCACCTCACAAGCGGTCTGTTCATCTCAGTGATGCTTTTCATCGTTTGGCAATGGTCAAAATTGCGCTCGAGCAATATCCGCAATTTGCAGTTTCTGACATTGAAATAAATCGCCAGGGGATCTCCTACACTATTGACACCATTCAAGAAATAAAACTACAGTTTCAGCTAAACAGCAATGATTTACACCTCATCATCGGCGCAGATAATTTGGTGACGTTTTACAGTTGGCGCTCACCCGAACAAATTCTCAAAGAATGCCGTGTCGTTGCTTTCCGCAGACCAGGCTTTGATTTGAATGAAGTTGACCCGGATCTTTTGGCGCAGGTAGAAATACTCAATACGCCGCTCTTGCCTGTGTCGTCCACGGAAATTCGAAAAAAAATCAGAGGGGGAGAGTCTGTTGCAAATTTAGTCCCCGAAGAAGTGCTAACGTACATCTGGCAACATCATTTGTACGGTGCTCCTGACCTAAAAAAATAATTCGCTATAAAAATCTTCTTGCATTTCTGGAAAATAACTCTTAATTTAAATGACGAAAATAATAATCTGACGTTTATTTTCCGTTATTATAAAAATTTTTTGTATGTAATAGAAACGTCAGGTTATTACAAGTTGACTTAACCACTATCTTTTTGCAAAATATCTCGGACAATTTGTTCTTTAGAAGATTTCTATTTCGGGAGGGCGTATGGAAATTGAGTTGTTGAAAAAAGTACCGATTTTTTCCAATCTCAGCGATGAAGAGTTAGCGAAAATCCGAAAGCTTTGCGTGACGCAGCATTATGAAAAAGACAGGCTCATTCTCATCGAAGAGGAAAGCGGAAAGACGCTGTTTTTGCTGCAAAAAGGGAGAGTGAAAATTTCACGCATGAGCGACGATGGGAGGGAAGTGATTTTGTCGATTCTGGGCCCCGGCGGTTTTTTTGGCGAGCTTTCTCTCATTGATGGGAAATCTCGTTCTGCAAGTGTGACTGCCATTGAAAATTCTGAAGTGCTATTGCTTCATCGGGCAGAATTTTTAGCGCTGCTGGAGGATTATCCGCAAATAGCCATCAGTTTGCTGAAAGAATTAGCCGCGCGTATTCGAAAGAGCGATACGCAGATTAAAAGCCTGTCTTTGCAGGATGCCATGGGGCGCGTTGCTTCGACTTTGATTTTATTGGCAGAAGATACTGGCAGGATCCGACAGGGCACGGTCATTATTCCTAAAATTCCATTGCAGCAGGATCTGGCAAATATGTCCGGGACTTCACGGGAAACAATTTCTCGTGTTTTTCGCTATTTTGAAGAAGAAAATTTGATCAAGCGGGAAGGGCGTCGCGTGACCATTCCGGAGTATGAAAAATTTAAACGCATGTTTGCTTAAAATATTTTTTAAATATCGTTTCCCAAACGATGAGGAGATTGTGAGATGTCCCCGAATTCAGGCGGTCCCAAAGTTGGCGTCGGTGCGGTTGTGTTTAATGAAAAAAATCAGATTTTGCTCATAAAACGAGGTAATGAGCCCAATAAAGGTATTTGGACGATTCCAGGCGGAAAAGTCGAACTGGGAGAGCCGGTCAAAGAGGCAGCATTACGAGAAGTGCGGGAAGAATGTCACATCGACGTTGAGCTAATTGATTTACTGGGCGTGGTTGATTTGATTTTGAAAAATAAAAACGGGAATGTGGATTTTCATTACGTATTGATTGATTATCTTGCAAAATACAAAAGCGGTACCCCGCGAGCAGATTCCGATGTGACTGATATCGGCTGGTTTTCCCGCGATCAATTGGACAATCTTGATATTCCGTCCATCACACGAAAAATGCTGGAAAAAGCATTTGCCAAAATAAATCCCATTGACGAATCGCTAAACTAAATTTTTTCTTGATTTCTTCAACAAACAGAATTACTTCCCCGAAATAATAGATTTTCTGGTTGTCCCCCAAAATTATGTGATTATTGTCATTGTCAATAAACAATCTGAAAATATTTTGCGTGAAACAACTGCTTTGGTCATAAAAATGGTTAAATTGTCTTTAACTATTTCGCGCCTTCAGCGCTTAACTTTTTAGTGGGTGTTTTTTTTTAACCGAGGGCGTTGCCCTCGGCTGAATTATTTTACGCCGTTGGCGTAGGCTCTGTAAGGGCATTATACATTAGCATGGGGCAACGCCCCATGAGTTAAAGAAAAATTTTACTGAGCTCTGAAAGAGCGCAATAAAGACTAAAACTAGTCTTCAAAAAACAAAAAATGATCAATCCGTGTAAGATGTGCCCGTAAATTTGGGGGGACATTCCGACCGAAACAAATTTTCCCTTGACATTTGAGAAGATATTCGTTATTATATTTTTGTAATTTTTCGTGAAATATTAATCACAGCGAAAAAAGACGGTTTTTAGAATCATTTGAAGAAGTTGATTCTTTTGCAAGATTGAATAGAAAAAACAATGGCGCATCAGAACTACATCTATTTTTGAAAGATTATGACCTCATCTTTTCATTAGCTCTCACACACTCACGCATCGAATCAAAATTCAGGAGGGGCTATGGTCAATTATGACACCATATTTGTTCCTTTAGCGGCGGCATTGGGGCTATCTGTCACGCTTGAACGTATTTTGGAAATAGCCAAAAATATCATGCACCGCCTCATAGGGAACCAGCGCGGTAAACGCATTCCGTCGGATGAAGAATTTGAG
>NATN01000144.1 GCA_002085355.1 Candidatus Zhuqueibacterota bacterium 4484_87
CCCTGCTGTAGGCTCATCCACGACTAAAATGCGCGGTAAATGCAACAATGTCTGCGCAATACCGATGCGCTGTTTCATCCCGCCGGAGAATGATCCGATCTTTTGATCCTTTTTATCTTCCAGGTGAACGGCACGCAGCACATAATTTACCCGCTCATCTCTAATTTTTTTATCGTACAAATTTTTCAGGATTGCCTGATATTGCAAAAATTCATAAGCGGTCATATTTTCGTAAGTGCCAAATTCCTGCGGCAGGTAACCGATCAAGCCCTGCAATTCTTCTCTTTTTTCCTTCAAGTCAATGCCGTTAATCCAAATCGTTCCGCGCGTTTGCTCCAAAATTCCGCAAATAATGCGCATCAGCGTTGTCTTACCAGCGCCATTTGGACCCAGCAAACCGAACATACCGCTGCCAATTTCCAGAGACACGCCGGCAAGCGCTTTGAACGGGCTCTTCTTTTTGCCGATGACAGGAATAATTTGCACGAACCGGTAAAATGATTTCCGAATATTGGCAAATCGACCTGTCAGTCGCATGATATTAATTTTTTCACGATGCAGTTTGTTGGAAGTTACATAAATCGCCAGCGATAGATACCACACGACTGCAATAAAAATAATCGTGGCAACATCTTTCCAGCGAAAATAAAAAATTACTAAATTTAAAAAAGGAAATCCCCAGAATAAAACAGGATAAAACCAATTGATGATTTTGCGATAATATTTTTTTCCGGTCTTTTCAAATTGATTATTCAAATAAATTTGTATCGGCTTCCAGAAAAAGAGTCCGTAAAAATACACTACATGGCTTGTGACAAAAACCCAGAAAAAGCTATTCAAATAAAAATAGACAAAATAAATCAGAAAACCCAGCAATGGGATCTGCCACATGAAGGCATCAAAATCACGCCACGAATGATAATCTTTATCCAATCCGGCGCGCTGACGAATGAATTTGCCTTTTCCCCACTCACGGACAAAACGGGAATAATCGTCGTAAATTTTTACCACGTGCTTGATGCGAATGTGCAGCGGCTCATCCGGGCTGACGACATCTTCCCTGGCGCGGCGCAAACTCATTTGCACGAAATAGGTCGTCAACGGGATAGCAACAATGAGTAACAGCAGCATGATTGTTTTCCAGAGCAAGGAAAAGAAATTATAATCGATCAAAAATGCTCCGATTACGAAAGCTACAATCCAGATCAACTTTATTCTCAACTTCACGCCGCGCATCCATTGCAGCGCTGTTTCCAGACCGGTGTAAACTGTGGGAATAAAAACCAGGGTCAGCAGCGTACTCAGCGATAAGCCACCAATAACTGTAATGGCAAACGGCGCGCCAATTTGAGTAATATACTCGGCTTTACCCATTGCCAATGGAATCATGGCGACGATAGTCGTAATCGCCGTAATAAGAATGGGTCTGACTCGTGCTTGCCCCGCGGTCATCAGTGCGCGCGACCTTCGATTGCCTCGCTTGCGCAAAATGCGCGTGTAGTCTATCAAAATAATTCCGTTATTGACTACAAGCCCCAGCAGAATAATGAAACCGATCAGCGTGAGCGGATTGATGATGGAATTGCCCGTCAAAATTACTGCCCATAATGAACCAATTGCAGCCATGGGAATAGAAAACATGATTACCAGCGGTGTGGAGAGCGACTCAAAAACGGACGCCAAAATCATGTACACCAAGAGAATGGCAGCGCCGATGAGGAAATAAAACTCATTCATTTCGCGTTCATCGTGCACAACTTCGACCGCAATCCCCGGCGGCAGTTCCATGCTACCGATAAGATCGTCAATTTCCTGACGCGCGGCGTTCAGCAGGGATTTGGAGCTATTTATCTCATCAAGTAATTTATAAGAAACTTCTATTTCCTTTTCCTGATTGACGCGCTTAATCTGGCCCGTTCCGGTGGAATAAATAATTTTGCTCAACAAATCCAACTCAAAAATACCGCCGCTCTGCGATGGTACGCGCAACTGGCGGAGATCTTCCATATTTTTGTCTTCAGTATTTTCCCGACGAATAATAATATCGTACTCATCGACGCCTTGCTTATATTTAAGACCGGAACTTATTTCAGACTGAAAAGCCGCCAGTTCAGCAGCCACATTATTAATAGAAATATTGAATTCACTCAACAGTTGATTGTCAAACAAAAGCTGAACTTCGGGCCTGTTTTCGCTCACATTGACCCGCGCCCAATCAATTGTGCTTAAACTTTCTAAATAATAGCGAACATCATCCGCTAATTTGGTCATAACGGAAAAATTATTACCTTTGATGACCACTTTTTCCGTTTGCGTGCCGATGCCCAACATACGCTCAAATCCGCCACCGGGATTTCTTCCCATGCCGCCGCGAAATTTTTGACTGGCTTGTGGCTGCTCAAAACTAACTTCAGCGGAACGAAAATCCCTTATGCGCTCGCTGATTTCATTTTTGATCTGCGCCACTGTTCGGTTTTTCAATTTTTGATAATCATCTTTTAACTTAATCGTCAAAATCGCTTCTTCTTCATAAATCTGGCTGATAATATCCTGTTTTTCTTCAATGTCTTCCAGACGTTTCTCCAAATCAGCAACAACAAGATCCGTAGCTTCGAGTGTTGCCCCGCTGGGCATGGTCACATACAAATTGAAGTCGGTCAACTCCGGTTCTTTGGAAACGTCAACACTTAATGCGAGACAGATGACCAGACTGAAGAAAAGCGCAATTATAGCACCGATAATCGTCCGTGGCGGGAAACGCATGGACGATTTCAAAATAACACGATAAATTTGCAAAAGACGATTTTTGGGATCGACAATATTAAAATGGCTGCCTGATGGTCGCGTTTTTTTCCAGCGGCTCAAAAACAGATGTGTCACCATGGGAATGAGCAGCAATGCGACGATGAGCGAAATCAGCAGTGTTGAAATGATGGAAACAGAAATGTGCCTTCCCATCAAACGGACGAAAAAATTTGTGGCAAAAACAAACGGGAGAAAAATAACCACCGTCGTCAGTGTCGCGGCGAAAATTGACCGCCAGACCTCTTTTGTGCCTTGCACCACGGAATCAGTGAGACTCCTTGTACCCGACGACGCCAGCCGGTAAATATTTTCCAATACCACCACACTGTTATCCAGCAACATGCCAATCGCCAGCGCAATACCGACGAGAGTCAGGCTGTTGATGGAAATGTCATAGGCGTAAAAAAAGTTGAAAGCGGAGTAAATTGAAATCGGCATGGCAAGAGAGATCACCGCGACGAGGCTAAAATTTCGCAAAAACAGATACAAAATTATTACTGCCAAAATTCCGCCAATGAGCGCCAATTTGATTATCAGATCAATATTTTTTTCCATCTCTTCGGCGCTGTTCTGCTGGATGACAATCTCCACATCCTCCGGCGCCAGTTTCTCGTTCAGCTTGGCAATTACTTTCTGCGTCTCATGAGAAAGAGAAATCAAATTGACCTGCGCGTCGCGAACCAGTTGTATAGTGAGCGCGTCTTTGCCATTGACGCGACTGATTGACGTTTCTTCTTTATAGCCGACAAAAACATCAGCTATGTCTTTCAAATAAACAGGCCCGGCGCGGCGTACAATGATATTTTCCAAATCATTGACATCGGTATATTCAGCGACTAAATTGACGAAATATTGTTTATCTTTTTCGTAAGCCTGGCCCACAAAAGTCTTATTTTGGGCATTTTGGGCTATGAGCGAACGTATTTGTGACGGTGTGATATTGTACGCTTCCGCCGCATCCTCTTTCAAAATAATTTCTACTGACTTCTCGCGCCCGCCAAAAACTTCAACATTGGCAATGCCATCAATATTTTCAAGCTCCGGAACAACTTTTTTATCAATTATCTCCCGGAGCCTGTCCAAGCCTCCGCTGCCTCTCACTTGCAAAGACATAAACATGTTGGATAATTGCTCGGTGTCAATTTTCAGTACATTGACAATGAACTCTTCCGGCAGAGAGCTTTTGACGGCGTTCATCTCTTCCTGAAGTTTCAAATAGGCATATTTAATTTCTACATTTTTATTATAATAAATCGTAATCATGCCGCGTCTTCTGTCGGCATAAGATTCGATCTTATCAATGCCCTCCAATGTACTGGCGGCTCCTTCCAGCGGAATTATTGCTTGTTTTTCCACATATTCCGGATCAACATCCCGCACCGCAGTTACCTGAACGATGAGAAAAGGCAACTCCGCATCGGGGATGAGCTCGACCGGCAACTGTTGATACGAAATGTAGCCGAGCATGGTCACGGCAATGAAAAGCATGGCAATGAACGTCTTACGATTTATAACAAAACGAATAATGTCCATGAATAAATTTTCCTTTATCTGCGACGGAAAAGTCAATAAAAAACCAGTAAACAATTTCTATAAATGAGGAAGCGAAATCAACAAAACTTATATTTAATTGACCTCTTTTCTCATCTGGTCAAAAACCAGATACACACACGGGATCACAATCAAAGTTAAAATTGTTGATGTGACCAGCCCGCCAATTACTGCCAACGCCATAGGTGAACGAAGTGACGCACCTTCACCAAATCCAAATGTCAATGGCAAGAGCGCCAAAATTGTCGTCAAACTGGTCATAATAATAGGTCTGATTCTGCGTTGGCCTGCTTCCAAAATTGCGTCCCAGCGCGAAAGTCCGGAGCGTTTCAATTGATTAATAGCATCCACTAAAATTATCGAGTCATTCACGGCAATTCCCGCGAGCATGATCATACCGATGTAAGCCATGATATTTAACGTTTTGCCAAAAAGAAAAAATATCAAAATAGCGCCTACACCAGCCAGCGGAATTGTCAGCAAAATTGTGAACGGATGGACCAGCGATTCAAATTGAGAAGCCATCACCATGTAAACAAGGATAATTGATAAAAACAACGCGAATTTCAGATTATTAAAAGCTTCTGATCGTTTTTGCTCTTCGCCTGTAATTTCAAATTTATAATCAGTCGGAAAATCAATCTCTTTCAACTGATCTCGAATATCGGCAACGATATGGTCGAAAGGCCTGTCCGACTGTATGTGAGCCGTAACCTGCCCAATACGAATTTGGTTACGGCGTTTAATTTCTCCGAAACCGAGGAAACTTTTTCCTTCACTTGATTTGTTAAATCCTGAATGATGTCCAGATCTTCTCCCTTGATTTCTACAATGATCGGCGCTGATTCCGTTCCTAACGTTGCCTGTAATGCCGTTTGCTCTTGTATAAATTGCGTTTCCACATCAGGAATATCGCCCAATACTTTACCAAGATTGATGATCATCTTTTGCGCCGGCGTTTTATGATTTTTGTCGAGAATGACCTTGATAGTCCCCGTATTTTCATCTTCTAATACAGATTCCTGGTCTGTAGAAATGTCCGAAGATGCAGGGCCTATCTGGCTGTAAATCAGATTTATCTCCTCTCCGTACATTTCATTGATCATATTTTCAATGCCCGTAACGGTTTGCTCGGTGCGACGGAGGTCGGTTCCCTCTGGCAACTTTACTTCAACCGCAAACTCACCAAGATCAGTTTTGGGAATAAATTCGCTGCCAACAACAGGAATCAACAGAATCGAAATCACAACCATCAACACGGCGACTCCGATCACTTTCCAGCGATGATACAACATTTGTGACAAAAAAGCCTCGTAGCCTGGAAACTTGACCGATTTTTGCCTGATCTCTTGTTCCGGAGTTTTGAGCAATCTGGCGCTCAGCATGGGAATAACCAGAATGGCTACCACAAGTGAGGAAAGTAACGAAAATGCCACCGTCCACGCCTGATCTTTGAACAACTCCCCGGCTGCCCCGTGCAAATAAACGATAGGCAGAAATACAACAATGGTCGTCAATGTGGAAGCGGTAATCGCTCCACCAACTTCAGCGGTGCCGCGGATGGCAGCTTCTTTCAATGGCTGGCCGGATTCCAAATTTCGAAAAATATTTTCCATCACAACAATGGCATTATCCACCAACATGCCGGCGCCTAATGCCAGTCCTCCCAAGGTCATTATGTTCAATGTGAGGCCATTGAAGTACATTAAATTGAACGTCGCGACAATTGAAATTGGAATTGCTAAACTGATGATGAGCGTGGTTCCGATGCGGCGCAAAAATATGAATAAAATCAACACCGCCAGTAAAATGCCGATCAACGCCGATTGCTTCACTTCATTTACAGCCTGATTAATAAAATTCCCTTGATTTTGGATGACCGTGAGCTCATAACCAGGCAGCGCTTTCCGCAGTCTCTCGAGTTCTTCCTGCAAAGCGCTGGTCGCTTTCACAGTGTTAAATTTTGTCTCTTTGTAAATCTCCAACCCCATACATCGTTTTTGATTGACGTGAACGATATTCTCGGGATCCTTGTTTTGTAGTTTTACTTTTGCCACATCCTTCAAAAAAACAGGTACGCGTTCCTGCGTCTGGGAAGGCTGCCCGGCGACTGTCCCACCGGCCTGTTTATAAGTAACAATCACATTTTCAATGTCTTCCAGCGATTGAAATTCACCAACGCCCTTGATGACATATTTCCGTCCCATTTCAACGATGGAACCGCCGGAGACATTTCGATTATAGCTCTGTAATTTGCTCGCGATGACCGCGGGAGTTAAATTGTATGCTTCCAGCAAATAGGGATTCGTCTCCAGCACGACCTCTTTTTCTTCCTGCCCCAGCAATTCAACTTCTGCGATGCCTTCCAGTCTTATCAATTCATTACGCAAATAATTTTCCGCGATACGACGGAGCTCATCCATATCTTCGATATTTTCATTGGAAAATCCAAGCAACATGATCGGCGCGGTATTCGGGTCGTGTTGGGTAATCAATAATTCATCAATTTCTGAGTTCTGCGTGAAACTGGTCAGCGTTTTTTGCAAATCGAGAAACGCTTCATCCATGTCAGCGTCCCAACTGTATTCCACAGTGATCTGTGCCGAACCGACGCGCGTAATCGAAGACACCTGGATCACTTTTTTCTGTCGAATGGCAAGGGCTTCGATGCTTTCCACAAATTGTTTCTCGATCTCTTCGGGCGGCTTCTCGCCGGATTTGAGTTCCACAAAAATTCGCGGATTATTCAAATCAGGGAACAAGTCAACGCCTAATTTGCTGAATGAAATATATCCCAAAAGCAAAATCGCCAACACCAGCATCAGGATTGTAATGGGATAATTAACAGAAAATTCGGTAAGTTTTCTCATAGCACTTTCTTTTTATTTGAAATTTAACAGTCTCGTTTAGACAGCTACCAGCGGTATCACCTCGCGTCTGAAAATTATCAGCGGATAATTTTCACTTTTGAGCGATGACGCAAGGTTTCAAACCCCTTGATCACCAGCCGTTCGTTCTCTTTGAGTCCTTCGACAACTTCCACTTCTTCTGGGTTTTCCAGTCCAATTGAAATCGTTCGCTCCATTGCGGCGCCTTTTTCAACGATGAACACCGTTTTCCCGCGCCGCTTTACCAAAATAATATCTTTCGGAATGACGATAGCGCTGTCTTTGCGCGCGACGATTATTTCCGCCTTGGCAAACATACCAGGACGCAATTTCCAGTCAGGATTATCGACCAAAATGGTTGATTTGAATGAACGCGTGTCAGCATCCAGTGCCGGCGAGACTTGTGAGATACGGCCCGATAGTGTATCATCCGGCATGGTGTAATTCATTACGCGTACAGGCTGATTTTCCTTAACCTTGCCCAACCATTTTCCAGGGAGGTTGACTTCCATGTACAGTTTCTTATAATTCATAACTTTGACCATCACCTGGCCTGCATCCACTTTTACACCGGGCGTATAATAGGGCAGATCAACAATAACTCCGTTAAAAGGAGCAGTAATTTTCAATTTCGCAAGCTGAATCTTTGCATTTTCGTAATTGTACTGAGCGTTCATGTAACTTTTTTCTGCATTTTTCAGGTCGCGATACGTTGCACCGCCCTTTTTGTACAAGGATTTTTGTTTTTCCAGTTCCTGTTTTGAAACCTCCAGCTCCAGTGCCTTGGATTCAATCATAATTGTGCTTTCCAATTCCGGATTATCAAGATAAATAATGACCGCATCCTTTCCCACAACATCGCCAAGGCCGTATGGCTTTCCGGTTTTGGGATTCTTTGCCAGACGATAGAATCCCGATGTTTCCGATTTTAGCGTTGCTTCTTCGATGGCATTGACAGTTCCGGTCGATGTCAGAAATTCTTCGATGGGTTTCTTCTTTATTTCCTGCACAGAAACAGGCACTGCCACTTCAGCGCCGGTGTCACCCTGCTGGTCACTGCATCCGACTAAAAAAAGCACCGCTCCCAAAAACAAAACTGCTAACTTCAGTTTCACGCTTGACTCCTTTAATTTTATTCTGCTAAATCCGACTGCGGGATGGGAAATATGTCCCGCGAATATTTTTGAGAAATTTATTCTAAATTTTTGCCTAAAAATATTTTATTATTTGCTTAAAAAAGCTATCAAAACCTTAAAACTCTTCTATCTTCGGAACAACCTGTTCACCTCTTTCGAAATCAAAAAGCGACAGGACTTTCAAATTGAGCAACTCTAATTTGTAATTAATCAGAGCGCTGATACGATTCATTTTTGCCTGAGAAAGTTGATTCTGAAACAGATTTAAATCCATGCTCGTAATGTCGCCGTTTTTGTAACGCTCCAGATTGATGTCGTAAGTGAGCTCCGCATTGCGGACATTTTGGTTTGCAATTTCAATCTGGTTCACTAAATTTTTCAAATTCCGATACGCCTGCCGTACCTGAATGATGATGTCCGTTTTCTGATCATCCAGAGACAATTGTCTGTCCTTCACTGTTGCCGTGAATGCCTTGATGCGTGATTTTTTCTGGCCCCAGTCGAAAAGGGGAATGTTGAACTGTATCGAAAAACGCTCATTTTTTGTCGGCGCATCAAAAATGCTGTTCACATCTTCGTCCGTACCGATAATGCCATAGGAAAGATTTAAATCACCGCGAAACTCATTTGTCGCCGAGGCCTGGATTAAATCATATTTGGCATTTTCGATGGAAATTTCTTTCTGCCGCAATTCCATGCGGTACTTGAGTGCGGTGTCCATTGCCTTTTGCAAATTTACATCGACGGGATGATGAGTAATATCCGCCGTCACCGTGATATCATCAAAAATTGACAGACCGATCAATTTTTTGAACGAATCCATCACATTTTCCAACTCGGTCTGCGCATTTTGGACTGATGATTTGCTCGAAGTCATATCCAATTCCGCCTGATACAACTCTTCCCGCGCCGCCAGTCCGGCATCAACCTTGTTTTTGATAATCTTGTAACTCTCCTGCCGGTTCTTGTACTCATCAATGGAGACATCGAGGCTGGCTTTTTTCAAGTACACATTATAAAAATTTTGCGTAACCTGATATTCCAGAAAAAGTTTTTGAATGGCGTAACTCAGCGCTGCATTTTCCAGATCCAATTTTAGAGTATTCAACTCTAATTTTGTCCTGTTATATGTGAAAAGCGGCTGCCGAAAATTGAGGTAAAGATCATTGCTATATGTTTTGCTGCTATTGCCTTCTGTCCGGGATGTCGGGTCTTCGCTGTAAGAATCCCTCCAGCCGAATTGATTTATCAAAGATAAGGTTCCGTCTGTCCAGGGTATTGGTTGCGAAATGGTGAAGACGCTATTGGACTGTTTGGTCTCGCTTTTATACCAGGTGGAAAAGAAATCAAAAAATTGCTGACTGTGTGAATAACTGAACGGGGTCAAAGAAAGACTGAACTGCGATTTCAGCGATGCTTTACGCGCGTTGAGCATCTCCCGGCTTCTTTCCAGATTGAGCTGCGAATGCTTTATTTGCGGGCTATTTTGTATGGCGATATCCAGCGCCCGGCGCAGCGTCAGCGGCTCTTGTCCCAAACCAACAGAGATAAACAGCAGGATTGGTGATAAAAATGCCACTATTCGAAAAACAGCTTTTTTAAATAGATCCATCTTTGAAATCCTTTGATTTTTATTTTAAAATTTAACTTCTTGTTACTATTCAGGGATGGCTATTCCGGAAGCCGCTGAAGCGGCTAATTAGCCCGCAATGTTGATTTATGGGCACCACGATGAATCGTGGTGTTAATACAACAGACTTTTTGAACTAACACCATGCTTCAGCATGGTGTTGTAATATAAACCAAAAAGCAAATAGCTGCTTCAGCAGCTTACAAAATTTAATGCTTCACCCATTTTATGGCATCGGCAAAGATAATTCTGCCCTTTGACTTATTTGTCAACTCCACTTGAGCCTTGCCAGCGGAGATGTAATACGTTCCCAATAGAGTCCAGCCGGTATCCGGATCTCCCATATCAAGCTCAACTTCTTCCTCTCCGTCATCATGGTGCACAATAAAGTGAAAGTCCTGAAACATGCTGTTTTTGCGGGCACCGCGTCCTCTCCGCATCCAGAACAATTCGATTCTTGTGGAATAGTAATAAACATCATACGTGCCGCTTTGTTTGAGTTCGGCTGTCCAGATAGCCTTTTTGCTGCCATCTCCGGCTTTGATATAATGTGCAGAATGAATAAACTTTCCAAAAAAGTCCGCATTCGTCGTCAGACGCCATGTTGTCGGCGGGCGCCAAAAATTAAAGCCGACATATTTTTCGTCCTCTTTGTCTTTGGTGTGAAACAGCTTTTTGACAAAGCTCTCCTGTTTTTCTGAACTCACTGAAAAACCAGGATCTTCATTATCCACAACTATTTCTTTCGGATCGATCCATTTCAGATGATCTTTCAGATCCCTGACTCCCTCAAATGCAACCGCTTTTTTATCCATTTCCAGATCATCAAAACGGCGTTCAAATAAAATCGGCAGATTCTTAGAGTTCAACGTGTTGATGGTCATCCTGCGCGGTTCATCATCCAGAACAATGCCAATTTCTTTGATAGCTCCGGGACCGATGCGATAGAATTTTTCTTCAGGCTGGTCAGCACCGGGCCCCATGCCAAAAAATCGACCTCTGCCGCCAGCAATGCGAAAAGATACTGAAATCAGCCCTTCAACATTTTCTGTGTTTTCAATTTTAAATTTAATCTGATATCTGGTGCGATCATTATCAATAAATTTATAACCATTGATATCTGTAATCAAAAATGCCGGCAATTTTTTCTCATTGTACCAGTGCTGAAAAAATGGCATTAAATCAAATGACGTCTTTTCTTTCATTGTTTCGGCGAAAGAATTGACATCAATGTTGGAAAAACGATTTTGGGACAAATAATCAGAAATAAAAGCATCAAATTCATCCGGGGGAATCTGTGTCTGAATGTAATTAAACAAATAGCGCCCCTTTAACTTCAATACCTTGCTTAAAACATCTTTCTTGTCGGGATCGGCGAAAATTTCTTTGAGACTTTGCTCCATCAATGCGATGTTTGCTTTTTCATCGTCCGTCAAACCGCTGAACATCCGCCGGAATCCGGACGCTTGCTCCGAAGTTTTTTCGCTCAGATAAGATTCAAATGCCACATTGAAAAGCGGGACTTCTTCGGAAGAAAAATTGTTCACAAATGTAAAATAGTTCGGGAAAACATGATAATCAGGATGCAAACCCAGCATTCCTGTTTCAAAAAATCTTCGGGTAATTCCGCTATTAAAAAAGCCGTTACGCAGGAATTGAGTAAAAACGTTGCTCTGCTGCTCTTCCGGCGTGATCGTCTGGTTGCGGCGCTCTGTCATACGTTTTTGCCACCGGAACTGATTGTAAAAATCTGCCCCCATCATCAAGACACCTTTTTCATGGATGAGTACCATTTCCGGTTGCACTGCTTCAGAACTCACTGTCCACAAATGCGGATAAAAATAAAATTGGATCGGTACTTCAACTAAATAAAAGCGTGGGAAAATGTATTCCAGACCAATTTTGTTTTCATACTGTTGCTTTGTATCGCGAATAATCGCTGCCAGCGTATCGTTAATGTCAGTAAAAAATGAGGAAAAGTAATCATGAGACTTCAGATAAAACACATGGTAAT
>NATN01000145.1 GCA_002085355.1 Candidatus Zhuqueibacterota bacterium 4484_87
AACGTCTGATAAAAATAAGCAAATTCCACACCGATGGCACCAGCGCCAATGATAATGATCGAGGACGGCATCTTTTCCGGTGACATGGCTTCACGACTGGTAATAATTTTTTTTTGATCAATTTCAATTCCCGGAATGGAACGCGGTCTGGCACCAGTTGCGATCAAAATCTTCTTTCCGGTCAATTCCGCAATTTGTTCATCATCTTTAAAAACACCGACTTTGTTGGCAGCAATGAGTTTACCCGTACCGGCAACTGAAATGATATTATTTTTTTTGAACAAAAAAGCTACGCCTTTGGACATGCGACCCGCTATCTGGCGGCTCCTTTTAATAATCGCTGGAAAATCAAAGGAAATATTTTCCGCCTGCAAACCAAATTTATGTGCGGATTTCATGGAAGAGTAAAGCTCTGCACTTTTTAACAAAGCTTTTGTGGGAATGCACCCCCAATTCAGGCAAATTCCCCCCAATTG
Source organism: Candidatus Zhuqueibacterota bacterium 4484_87 (assembly GCA_002085355.1). Lineage (GTDB taxonomy): Bacteria > Zhuqueibacterota > Zhuqueibacteria > Thermofontimicrobiales > Thermofontimicrobiaceae > 4484-87. The sequence goes on from NATN01000145.1 coordinate 477, forward strand.
GTCTTTTTCTACAACTGCCACTTTCATTCCCAATTGTGACGCACGGATAGCCGCCACGTAACCTCCCGGACCTGAGCCAACGACTATCAGATCAAATTCCATTTTATCCATATAATACCCCTTCTGTTTATTTTTGAAAATATTTCAGACAAAGCTATAAATTAAATATTGATCCTATTCAGCGATTAAGCTTCTCAATATTTGCAGATTTTCCCGATCGCTTTCCGGCCCGCCGGGCAACTCGATGATTTTGGGCACCGGTTCCAATCGAATGTCATTCATGATAAAAGAAAATCCCTCAAGTCCGATCTTCCCTTTTCCGATGAGTTCATGGCGATCCACGCGAGAGCCTAATTCTGTTTTGGAATCGTTAATGTGAATAGCCTTTAATTTATCCAGGCCGATGATGCGGTCAAAATCTGTCATCATTTTTTCGTACAGCTCTTTCGTACGAAAATCATAACCAGCAGCAAAAATATGACATGTATCCAGACAAACGCCCAGTTGTTCCGGATGAGCTGTATTATGAATAATTTCAGCCAATTGTTCAAAACTGTGTCCCAGAGAAGTACCCTGTCCCGCGGTTGTTTCCAGCAAGATTTTTGTTTTGTGGCTCGGCCGCTCATCCATGATAAAATTTAACTGCTCTATAACACGTCTCATACCAGACTCTTCTCCCTCACCTTTGTGAGCACCAGGATGAAAAATGTAACCGTTCAACTTCAACATCTCGGCACGGTCAAATTCTAAAATGAAAGCCGTCAGAGACTTCTGTTTCTGGTTTTCATCAGGCGAAGCAAGATTAATCAAATAGCTGCTATGTGCCACAACGCTGCGGATTTGGGTCTTTTCCATCGCAGCGAAAAATCCTTCAACTTCTTCTTCAGCAAGAGGCGGCGATGTCCATTGACGCTGATTTCTGGTGAAAATTTGCATGGCAGTGCAGCCGATTTCATGAGCGCGCGCCGGTGCGAAATTTATACCGCCTGCAATTGAGACATGCGCACCCAGCAGAATATCTTTTTGATTTTCCAAATTAAGACGCAACCTCCAGCTTTTATCTGATCATCCGGCATAAATTTACAAATATTTATTGAAATTTCAAAGAAAATATTCAGGAAAATTATTGATGAGTTCCCCAAAATAAAAAAGTCACCATCGAACCCTGAAATTCGATAATGACTTTTCCCCGAAATAATTAAAAGGACAACAAAACCAAGCGAAACGACGGCTTAACCCAAGTACCCTTGCAATCGTTCCCGTCTATGTAAATAGCGCAATTTTCGAATCGCCCGATCGCGAATCTGGCGGATTCGTTCCCGGCTGAGATTTAACTTTTTGCCAATTTCCAATAGCGTCAGAGGTCTGTCCGTTCCAATGCCGTAATAAAATCGAATGATGCTCGCCTCGATATCTGTCAGCGTATCGAGCGTCAACTTAATATCCATTTTCAACGATTCGTCGATTAAATCACTGGACGGTTCCACAAATTCATCGCTACTGATTTTTTCCAACAGGGACAGGCTTTCTTCTCCCGGATAGGTGGAATCTTCCAGCGACATTTCTCTGCCCCAATATTTCAAGCTTTTTGCAAGTTTCTGCGGAGAAATATTCATGGCACTGGCAACTTCTTCCAGTTCAGGGGACCTGCCCAATGTCTGTTCCAGCGTCTCCACCGTGTTGATCATTCTTTGCAATGCCCAAACATGATTCACTGGCAACCGCACTAACCGTGAATTATTCGCAAGGGCGCGTAGAATAGACTGCCTGATCCACCACACAGCGTAACTAATAAATTTAACGCCGCGCTTGCCGTCGTACCTCCTCGCTGCTTCAAGCAAACCAAGATTGCCTTCGCAAATCAGTTCATCAAAGGGAAGTCCGCGGTTTCTGTACTCTTTGGCAATAAAAACGACAAATTTGAGGTTAGCATTTACCAGTTTATCTAAGGCGCACTGGTCCCCCTTCTTGATGCGTTCGGCGAGTTTGACTTCTTCCTTTTCCGACAACATAGGAATTTGGTCGATATCATGGAGATATTTGGAAAGCACCTGATGGGTTTTGCTTACCTGTTTTTTTCTCTTCATAGAAATCACCCGCCTTCTTCAAAAAGTTAGAATTTCTTATTTTGCTACTAAAAGATAAGCGAATTCAATAAAAAATAATGTGATCCGCATCAAAAACTCAGTTTTTTTTATTTTTTTATCCCTGAACCAGTTCTCCTTTCATCTTTAATAACATTGATACGCGTTGTTTTCTCTGACTTATGAGATCAGTGATAAATTTAGACAATTCGCCTTCACTGAGAGATTTCATCTCTTCCCAGAACAAGATACCATCTTTCTCAAAACTGATTGCAATTTGAAGAGCTGATGCTATATCTGAAAGTTCCGGTAAAATTTCTTCCATTACTTTCACATCTGTTTGTAAAGACTTTTGAGACAAGGAGTCAAAATAATATTTGGAGCGATTGATATCGAAGTATTGGCGAGGAGCAACGTGCATAGGTAATTCACTCCAGGATTTAAGTTCTTTGCTCAATTTCTTGCCGTCAAAACTTAAATCCGAAAAAATTTTCTTCAGTTGCTCGTGCGGGATGTGGGAACTCAATAAATCATAAAATTCAGCACAACGAAGCGCTGACTGGACAAACATGTCCACGATTTCCTGTTTCTCAATTTCACTCATTCAGGAACTCCCACTGGCTAAATGAGCGGATAATTAACCTATCCTATATTTTGTACCTTCAATAGCAGCGTCAAGTTTCATATCTAAACCCATTTTTTTAATTGTCTTCCGAAAACCCTTCACGATTTCGTCAATTTCATCATCCGTTCGATCCGGATCGTGATGGAAAAACAGTAGTTCTTTTGCCCGCGCGGCTATCGCTAATTCAAATGCCTGCTCAAACGAAGAATGTCCCCACCCTGTTACATTCTCCAATTCATCAGCGCGATAGTGAGAATCATGGATGAGCATATCCGCACCACGACAAAAATCAACGAACTCCTGCCATGACGAGCCTGAATTCTCGGGGGCATGTAACTCATTATCAGTAATGAAAACTAACGTTTTGCCATTCTCAGTAATTTTAAAACCATTGGCACCGCCGGGGTGATTATTTTTAATGCAATCTATTACAGCATCACCCAAAACCAATTTCTCCTGCCGGATTTCGTGAAAATTTATTTTCGCTTTCAAATTACTGAAGCGCACCGGAAAATAGCGCGCGTCCATTTGATTAGTCAAAATTTCCTGCACATTATGAAAGACCGGCTCACAGCCAAAGATTTCAATGTCGTATTCTTCCAGATACGCCGGAGCAAATAATGGAAATCCCTGGATGTGATCCCAATGGGAATGCGTAAAAAAAATATTTATTTTCCCGACTCTGGAATTAGAAACAATGTGCTGCCCCAATTTTTTTATGCCAGTACCCGCATCAATAATGATCAATGTGCCATCGTTCAATTCGACTTCAAGACAAGTAGTATTGCCGCCATACCTGATTGTCTCCTGTCCCGGCGACGGGATCGATCCGCGGGTGCCCCAAAATGTTACTTTCAAATCAGATGCCTCCTCAAACAAGCGCTGTATTTTCGCATTCAAGGTTGCCAGATTTACCGATTACTGAGTATCTTTTCGTATCCAAAATGTAATGCAAAAATAAAACCTCTTAAAAATAATTGCATATTGAGCAATTTTTGTTCATTGAATAAAATAATTACCAGCATGCCCCTGTTTACACCTATTTAATAAAATCGGAACATATCCGGCAAAAAACATCAAGCGCAACGATACGCGCTTCTAAAATACTTCAAATCAAATCATTTTTTATCTTGATTTGCTATTATTATGCAATTTTTCTTTATATTTTCTATTATTTATAACTATTTTACTTTTATTGCAATTTTATCAATTATTCCGTGTGAAAATCGATACATTTATGTTATTCAAAAAAAAACATTCAACGATAAATATTATCCGTATGCTGCATTTTATTAATAATACCTCACTAAACACAATTTAGCGGAAAGATGCAGCAAAAATCATTCTCTTAATCTAAATCAGAAACGCAAATTGCCAGCTTGGTCTCGTCGTTTGATTAATTGGAATCAAAATCGTCTTGTCTCTATTTTTTTGTTCATTTTATAATCTAACCGAAAATAGTCACAAAGTCAACCAAAAATTTCCACTTCGCAATTAATTCCGATTATTCAATTAAGATATGACCACAAATCTTGTAATTTCACATGCTAATTTCACTGATATTATCGACAGCATCACTGTCGCGCCAGCAATGATTTTGAGGCGATACTGGTAAAAACTCGTTTTGCAAGTATCCAAACAATTTTTCGACTTTTTTGTCTTTTTTGATTTTTTTCATTGACATTCTCGAAATTTATTAGTATTTTTAATCGCAATTACAGCAAATAAACTTTCAATCAATTTTGAGGAGGAAACGAAATGACAAAAGCTGAACTTATCGATAAAGTAGCTGCAGTCGAAGGAATGCCGTCAAAAAAAGTTGCTGCCGCAGCAGTTGATGCCGTGTTTGGCGCTTTAACAGATTGCCTTAAGCAAGGCGATTCTTTTACTTATCAGGGATTCGGCACATTTAAAGTCACTCATACAGCGGCCAGAACTGGCGTCAATCCCCGCACCGGCGAAAAGCTTCAGATTCCTGCCGGTAAAAGACCGAAATTTTCTGCAAGCAAAGCATTGAAAGATGCAATGAAATAATTGTATCAGGAATTTTTATTATAAAACGGAGCTCCTGGTGCAATGGAGTTCCGTTTTCTTTTTCGCATCTGTCGCTTGCTGTGAAACAAATTATCTTTTCTTCGCGAAAATCCAGCTCTGCCTTTAATAACAAAACGTAATGATAAATTGCTCTTTGTCCGCCCTGCTGTAATTTTTCAAGAAAAATTAGCTTCAAAAATGAACCGTAAAAACTATTCGTCCATCTAAATAACATGGCAAATAAAAAAAGCGAATTATTTCAGTGGATTACTGGAATTAATATACACTTATAAAACAATTTAAAGAATCGAAAGTAGGAAACAATGAGCATCGAAGAACAACTCATTCAATTATTTGAAAAAAATCCAAACCATTATTACAAGCCAAGACAACTGGCAAAAATTCTCAAAATCACTGAACGTCAGTACCCGGCATTCAAACGCAAATTAAAAAAACTTGCCGAACAAGGCATTATCACTCGTCATAAAAAAGGAAAAATCGGACAGGGACTTCGTTCCTATGAGGTCGAAGGCATTCTGCACGTAAAGACTCAGGGCTACGGTTTTCTCATCACGGATGACGATAAAGCGGATATTTTCATCAGCCAGAAAAATATGGGGCTGGCATTTCACGGCGACCGTGTTCGCGCACTTTTATTCGCACGTTTGCGCGGAAAGAGTCAGGAAGGCCGCGTTGTGGAAGTTTTGCAACGCGCACGCAATAATTTTGTAGGGACATTTCGTCAGGGGAAATATTGGGGCACTGTAATGCCCGACAATTTGAAAATCCATCGCACGCTTTACATCGCCCCGGAAAATCAGATGGGCGCACAAGACGGGCAAAAAGTCGTCGCTCACCTGCTGGAATGGACAGATGAACGACAAAATCCGACCGGCGAAATTGTTGAAATATTAGGTCGTCCGGGCGACCCCGGCATTGACGTGCTCTCTATCGCCCGCTCGTTTGATCTGCCGGACATCTTTTCCAAAAAGGTAACTGCAGAAGCCGAGGCTATTCCTGACGAGATTCCACAAGATGAAATAGATCGCCGTCTCGACTGGCGTAATGAGCTCACTTTCACCATTGATCCGGTGGATTCCAAAGATTTCGACGACGCAGTTTCTTTGAAAATTCTCGATAATGGACATTATCTTTTAGGTGTGCACATTGCGGATGTAAGTTACTACGTACGACCGAACTCGGCACTTGATAAAGAGAGTCAGGACCGCTCCACATCAGTGTATCTGGTTGATCGCGTGATTCCCATGTTCCCCGAACGATTATCGAATGAAATTTGTTCGCTAAAACAGGGCGTGGATCGCCTCACATTTAGCGTAATTATGGAAATGGGAAAGGACGGGAATGTCCTCAAATACGAAATTCGCGAATCAATCATCAACAGTGATCGTCGTTTTGCTTATGAAGAAATTCAGGAAATAATCGACGGTAAAAGAAACGAACCCAAATTTCAGGACACGGTGCTTGAAATGTACCGTTTGAGCAAAAAGCTCATTCAGAAACGACAGGAACGCGGCAGTCTCGATTTTGGCAGCCACGAAGTGAGAATCGAATTGGATGAGCTGGGAAAGCCGATTGCCATCCATCGCATTGAGCAGCTTGACAGCCACCGCTTAATTGAAGAATTTATGGTATTGGCGAATTCGATTGTTGCCAGACACGTGGATAAAATTCTGAAAGAAAAAACCGGGTTGGAACTCCCCTTTCCCTATCGCGTTCACGAAAAGCCCAGCGGCGAGAAACTTAAAGATTTTCGCCAATTTCTCAAAGCGCTCGGTATCAGCTTTAAATCCACCTCCCGTGTGACGCCGCGTCTATTTCAGGATTTGCAAAAATCTCTGAAAGGCAGCGAGCTTCAGCTTCTGGTAGAAGAAGTCATGGTGCGCA
>NATN01000146.1 GCA_002085355.1 Candidatus Zhuqueibacterota bacterium 4484_87
CATTTCATTGATAATAAAATCAAAAAAAACACATCTTACAGATTGCATTATCAATTGTGGAAATTAATTGAGTATGAACGAGATCCTTTGCCAAATATAATTCTTGGCGATTCTCGCGCACTTTATATCAAGCCAAGGGAAATTTATAAATTCTCTAATGAAAAATATTTCAATTTTGCTTATGGAGGCGGTACGCTCAGCGAAATTATTGATACTTTTTGGTATTGCACAAAAAAGGTTAAATTGAAAAATGTATATATCGATATCAATTTCAACAGATATAATGCAATTGAAACAAGAAATCGCTTCGTAAATGCTAAAAATATCACCCAAAATTTTCTCGGATATGCCTTCAATAAAACGACGTTTTTGGCGTTATACTACAATCTTCGTGGGAAGTTTGTCAATAAAAATTTTCGAATTGGTAAACCTAAATTTGACAAAGAGAAATTCTGGCAGAAAAAATTGCATGAAACTGCAAAATATTTTTACTCAAAATATGTGTACCCGGAAAAATATCATACCGAATTAAAAAAAATCGCTTCCTATTGCAAAAAAAACAATATCAAATTAGTTTTCTTCATACCCCCGATACACGTTGACCTTCAAAATTTTATAAAAAAATATGAGCTGGAAGAAAAAAATAAACAATTTAAAATGGATTTAGCTGAATTGGGTGAAGTTTTTGATTTTAACGTTGACAATAAGTTGACAGAAAATGTGGACAATTTTGTGGACCCTCTTCATGTAGACGATCAAAACGGAGTAATCGTCCCTGAAGTCTGGGGAAATCAAATTCATTATTCCCGATTGATAATTGGCAAGTCAACATTTTCAAAAAAATTTCAAGTCAAAAATTAGTGCACGATGCAAAGTGCAGCTTAACGCGCTCTTAAATGCTACCCGTAAGACTCAAACATGAACGAATTCGTAAACCTTGCGAAGATTTGTAGTCTTCGCAAGGTTATGCCCCCCAATTAAGAATATCTATTTCACCTTTCCCACACCTTCTAACATCTCTTTTATTCCGCCCAGCGAGCTTAACACTCCGCTCGCTTCAAAGGGCAGAAAAACTGTTTTTGTTTTATCGCCGCTAACCATCTCTTTGAGCGCATCGATGTATTTCAGAGCAATGAGGTAATTTGACGGATCGCCGCCGGATTGAGAGATGGCTTCTGTGACGCGCGTAATTGCACGTGCTTCAGCTTCGGCAACTTTGATGCGTGCGATGGCTTCCCCCTCGGCCGACAAAATCGATGCTTGTTTTTCGCCTTCCGCGCGATTGATGGCTGCTTCTTTATCCCCTTCAGCAGCCAAAATTGCAGATTTTTTCTCCCCTTCGGCCTGCAAAATTGCTGCCCGGCGATCACGTTCTGCGCGCATTTGTTTTTCCATAGCAGCCTGGACATCCGCCGGCGGAGTGATGTCCTGCAACTCAACGCGGTTAACTTTAACTCCCCACTTATCTGTCGCTTCATCGAGAATCATTTTCAATTTTTTGTTTATCGTATCCCGCGAAACCAAACTTTCATCCAGATCAAGCTCACCGATCACATTTCGCAGCGTGGTCTGGGTCAGTTTCTCAATGGCGTCGGGCAAATTGGCGACCTCGTACACCGCCTTTGCCGGATGCGTGATCTGAAAGTAAACCAGCGCATCGATTTCAATGGAGACATTGTCTTTTGTGATGACATTCTGACGCGGAAAATCATACACCGTTTCGCGCAGATCAATGCGGCTGGTGCGGCGAGTTGTGATGTAAGTTGTCTGCCCCGAAACATCGCGAGTGACGTAGCGCCAATCGATATCCCGCGCTCTGTCAAAAATAGGCCAAATGATATTTACTCCGCTCTCCAGGGTTCTGTTGTATTTCCCCAAACGTTCGATAATCATCGTTTCTGCCTGGCGAACAATGACGATGCCTTTAATGGCAAAAATAACAATCAAAACCACAAAAATCAGAATAATTACAAAAATCGGATCCATTTTATCTTCCTCCTCTATTAATTTTGAGCAACAAAAGCAGTCGCCCCTTCAATGCGGACAACTTTCACCAATTTACCGGCTTCAATTATTTCGCCATTTTCACTTCTTGCACGCCAATCCTCTCCGCCGATCTGCACTCTTCCCTGATTTTCTGCGTTGTCGATTTTTGCAATCACTTTAGCTGTACGTCCAATCAAGCCGTGCACGTTAGTGCGCAAAGGATCGTCAAAACGATAAAAATATTTTTTCAACAGCGGTCTGATAGTGAAAAATACGAATAAAGTCGCAACAGCAAACACCAAAAGCTGCAACCGAAAACTGAGCCCTATCGCAGCAAAAAGTGTCGTGATAACCCCGGCGAAACCAAAACTCGCAACTACAAATCCCGGTGTAAAAATTTCCAAAATGAATAGAATGAGACTGATAATCAACCAAAAATGCCACCATTCCATGTATCTCTCCTTTCATATTTTTTTACTACAGATTCCGAAAAAAAACAGAGATTTTGTTTTACATTGCTATAATCTAATAAATCTCTGCCCTTACCGCGCCTCTGTAGCTAATAACAAAAAAGCTTCTCCGCCAACCACAACAGTCATTGGCAAGAAGCTTTTCCTCAAAATCAAATTTCACTTATTTTTCTCAAATTTTCTTCATTCATGAAAAACATCCGCTGAAAAAATCTTAATTTTTGTCCCGTCCTCTTTCCATGCGTCACGCGGCAGACCCGCTTTCTGACAGGTGTGTTCCAGAAACGTCTCTCTGTCCCACCCATATTCCGTCGCTACCTGCGGCAGCAAAAGCCCGCTGTTCATACCGCGCTCGATGATAATGCCATGTTTACCTACTTCAATTTCACTAATATCTTTGATTTCGCGAATTGGCGTAAGCACGGAAATTTCAATTTCTAAATCATCAAATTCATCAGGGGTCACTGGTTCAAAACGCGGATCGCGAAAAGCAGCGGCTTGCGCCATATCGATAATCGTTTCCTCGAGCGGTTTGAATGCAAAAACATAGCCAATGCAGCCTCTCAGCATACCCCGCTTATTGAGCGTTACAAAGGCGCCACGCTTTTCTTTGAATACGGGAAATTTGAAGTCAGGTTTCGGCGGCTCTTTTCCGTCGAGCACCAACTTTATCGTTCTGCGAGCTATTTTGAGCAATTCTTTTTTCTCTTCATCAGTGAGACCGCTTTCCACACCCACCTTTTTCTCCTTCTTTTGCGTAGTTTTTTTATAAATTGCCACTGCGCCATAGCCAACAACATAACCGCCTTTTGAATGCATCACATCATTTGAATTTGTTTGAAAAATAATTTTGGCAGCGTCTGCTCCAAGATTTTTTGCCACAATCTCCGCAACCACAATTCCTCCGGCGCCGCATGCCATGAGTTTTTCGCTGTTGAAGCCGCGCAGCAATTTTTCCGGCTCCAGCTCAATAATTTGTTGCAAGGTTTTGTTATCCGTAGCTACGCAATCTTCATAGGAATAGCCGTGATACAAGTCACTGCTCGCAACAATCAGCACGTGCTTGCCTTTGACAGCATTTGTGATGGCATCAGCAAGTTTCTTGCAATTTTCCCAGGAATAATCCCACAGCACAATGGGTACAATTTTCAAATCAGAAATCACGGTCTGCAAAAACGGAAGCTGAATTTCCAGCGAGTGTTCTTTCCTGTGTCCTTCCCATGTAAATCGAAATGATTCATCATAATCAATTATGGCATTGGCGATTTCTTTGTTCACAGGAACAACCCCCAATGGCGTTTCGTAGCCATCGAGATTAAAAACCGATGCGCCGTGAAATGCTTCGTGGTGGCTGGGAGCAAGCACAATGACAGCGTCGTACTTATTGCCTTGAACCTGCTTGTAGGAGTGCGCCGCCGTGAAGCCGGAATAAGCATATCCGGCATGCGGCGAGATTAATGCGACAATTTCACCATCAATATCTGATAGTTTCGCATTTTCGAGAAAATATGAAACTTCACTGCGCAATTGATCCGGGTCTCCGGGATACCAAGTTCCCGCTACAACTGCTTTTCTGATATTTTGCAATTCCATATTCTTTTTCTCGACCTCCTTGTTGGGTTGCGATTTACATTGCAGAGAAGAAATCAATATGAAAATAAAACAAACAGCAGCTAATCGTAAAGGTTTCATTTTTCTTCCCTTAATTTTTTATAGGAAGTGCCAAAAACATTAATTTTTATTCAAACTTTTTTAATTCCAATGAACTTTTTGAAATTGCTATTACCACGAAAGGGACAAAATTCACGAAGTTTTTTCACAGAAATTAAATGACTCCCATTTTTTTCTCGAAACAACAAACGCAAAACTCGAAACTTTAATTCACTAATCAAACTTCAGTTGAACTTCGTGCCTTTCGTGTGCTTCGTAGTTATATTTTTTTATATTATCTTTTAATGCCAAATTCCCGAAATAGAAGACTTGCAAAACTTACATTTTCCCTTGTTATCAATATTATTTTCCAGAATTTGATAACCAATACGCCGAATGACCGGTTTTTTGCAATTGGGACAATAAGTATTTTCGCCTTCATGACCTGGTACATTGCCAATGTAGGCGTAATGCAAGCCCGCATCCAGGGCAATATTTCTCGCTTTTTCCAGTGTTTTCACCGGAGTTGGCGGTAAATTCTTCAATCGATAAACCGGATAAAAACGGGAAAAATGCAGCGGCACATCCGGGCCCAATTCGTTGTAAATCCAACTGCACATTTTTTTCAAATCTGCTGTCTGATCATTCAGCGTCGGAATAATAAGATAAACAATTTCCGTCCACATATTTTCGTTTTTTAGCAAGACCAGCGTGTCCAGCACTGGCTTCAATTTCCCGGCGACAATTTTTTTGTAAAAATCTTCAGTGAACGCCTTCAAATCGACTTTCACGGCGTCCAGCACTTTGCACAGATCCCGCATGGGTTCAGCCTGAATGTAGCCGTTGCTAATCATCACGCTGCGGACGCCTTTGTCGTGTCCAGCTTCAGCACAATCTTCCATGTACTCGGTGAAAATTACCGGCTCATTGTAGGTGTAAGCGATCGATTCGGCCCCGGCGTTTTTAGCGTAACGAGCCACGTCCTTGGGAAATAATTTATAGCTGCGAATCTGATCTGGTCGGGCCTGGGAAATTTCCCAATTCTGGCAGAATTTGCACAACACGTTACAGCCGGCTGTGGCGATGGAAAAAGCCGTGGTTCCTGGCAAAAAGTGGAACAGAGGTTTCTTTTCAATGGGATCGACATTTGCGCTCACCGCCCTGCCGTAAACCAGCGTGTAATATTTTCCGCCATGATTTTCTCGCACGCCGCAGTAGCCCGTCTCCTGATCGTCGATGACGCATTCTCTGGGACAAAGTTTACATTTGATGCGCCGATTGGGAAGTTTTTCGTAATAGCGCGCTTCCCGGCGAAAAATATCGTCCTTCTTTACTGCGGCAAAACCAGACTCCGCGCTAAAAATCAGATTTGCCCCCACACAGGCTCCGGAAAACCCGGCACTGGCTTTTAAAAATTCCCTTCTGGAAATTATTGTCTTCATTTTTACACCTGAATCAATTCGATTTTGCTCAAATCATCTGTTCCCAACCGATGATTTTCATCAGCAGCAGTGCGAATATAAATCGGCTCTCTGCCCGCCTCTTTCAATGTGGGAAGGCCTTTTTCTTTCCTTTTCTCATCGATCAATTTCCAGGCATAGGCGTCCATTGCCACGCGATCCATGCCAACGATTATGCCATTGAAATTCCACGCCCATTGTGGCATGAAAGGCGGTCCTCCTTCATATTGTGCCGTTAATGCATCCGTAACTGTTAATCTCGTCTTTTTCCTGATTTCTGAAAACATATTCACATCAGCAATGTAAGGATCACCGAAAAAATCGTGATATTTGTTGGGATTGTGAATAGCGCCAAAAAAATTCTTCAGCGCATTAGTCATCCCCACGATGCCGTGATCTTTCAAAATAGGCACATTGACGATCGCAGTGCACTGTTCCACCAAAATATTGCTCAAAAAACTTCCGGCTTCGCCAAATTCATACAATCGTCTGGAATAACCCACCTGATCGTTGCCGTAGATTTTGAGCTTATTTCTGTTAGTTTGTATGCGATAGCCGGCTTTTTCCAGATCTCGATTGGCGCGGTCCCAGATGATGATGTTTTTTTCCGGCACACCTGCACTTTTCACCCCTTCGACAATAGCATCAGTACCACCAAAAGTTATAGTAGAAATGACACTCGTAACAGTCTCACTGGCAAGAGGGGCAATAGGATTATAATTATGGCCGGCACCGTTGTAATTTGCATATTCGCCTGTGGAGGCATGCGTCATATCAAAGTCAGTGGGATGACGCGCCCAAGGGCTTGCGAAAGCAGCAGTAGCAGCAGTTCCACCTTCAGCCAAATCAGCGGCATTAGTGGCACTATGGAAGAAACCGTGACATTCAGCGCATAGATAATTTATAGTATCTGTGGCTTCATAATCATCTGTAGTACGATGCTTACCTTTATATTGATTATGGATAGCAGATGTCGGTTGATACTCCCACTTGTGCGAGGCTGTATTGCACTCTAACCCCTTTATGCCCACAAGAAAGCGATAACTCTTTGGGACCGAACTGCCATCAAGGGGAGGAGTATCATCTCCATGATGCCCGCCTCTGACGGCACCGAATGGATCAGTTGCATTATGGTCACCATGGCAGCCAAAGGCGCCAGCACAGGTAAGTTGATCAGTCCATGCCCCAGCAGGCAATCCTAAGGAACTTCCAAGTGTGCTGTCATATCCAGGAGGATCAAGACCCAAATCCCCATCCTGAGTCATTAAACAGGCAACATTGTGTCCCTTGGCGTCTACTCCTCCGTTTCGCATAAAATAGAACGTACCGCCAGCCAAGGTATTGCCTGTCGTTCCCGTGGCACCATAAGTTGGAGGATCAGTCTGATCCACATAGGGGATGTTACCAGTGCCATTGTTTTGTGTGCCTGAAGGCGCTGTATGACAGCCGCAACAGTCGTCTACCAAAAGCGCTCCCTTAGGAGTATCTCCAGCACTCCCAGGCCATGCATGAAAGACATCACTAGCATCAGTCCATCCCCAACTAGT
>NATN01000014.1 GCA_002085355.1 Candidatus Zhuqueibacterota bacterium 4484_87
GCCGGAAAAGATGCGGATCGCGCAGCAGATTTGAATCAGATGTTTGCTGATCCGGAGATTGAAGCCATTATTTGCTCGCGCGGAGGCTATGGCACTCCGAGGATGATTGATCTTGTGAATTTTGATAATATTCGACAAAATCCAAAGATTTTTGTCGGTTACAGCGACATCACGGCGTTGCAATTGGCCATCTGGGAAAAGACAGGTTTGGTTACTTTCTCAGGGCCTATGGTAGCTGTGGAAATGGGTGGGGGAATAGACCCGTTCACGGAACAAGCGTTTTGGCAAATGGTCAGTGGCGCAGTCGGTGCTGGACTATTGACGCCACCGGAAGGTCATAGTTTACAAATTTTGTCGGGTGGCAAGGCAACCGGTCCTCTGATTGGCGGCTGTTTATCGTTGATAAATATAGTTTTGGGCACGCCGTATTGTCCGGATTTTGAAGGGGCAATCTTTTACATCGAAGATATTGAGGAAGAGCCGTATCATTTGGATCGCTATCTGGCGCAAATGAAAATGGCGGGAATCTTCGACCAAATTTCCGGATTGGTTTTGGGGCAGTTCGTTGATTGCGAGCCGAATGAACCAGAAAAGCCATATTTGAGTGTAGAACAGATCTTTGAAGATTATTTCAGCGATTTGAACATTCCTATTATAGGTAATTTCCCCTACGGACATGTTCCGGTGAAAGTCACAATGCCTGTCGGGGTACAGGCAGAATTGAATACAGAAGCCGGCGGACTTATTTTGTCTGAATCTCCGGTATCGTTGCAGATTGCTTAAAAGGGCGAATAGGATGGGAAAACTGCATATCGCGATTTTTGCCTCGGGCCGCGGATCAAATTTTGAGGCGATTTTAAAAAATATTCAAACCGGAAAACTGAATGCTGAAATCGTAGTTGTTATTTCCAATAAAAAATTTGCCGGTGCGCGCGGCAAGATTTTGAATATACACCCGGCTTTGCTGCCGTCGTTCGGTGGAAAAGGCATGTTCGGGCGCCACGTTCACGAGGCAGTGCTTGCTTACGGTTGCAAAGTTTCCGGTGTCACAGTTCATTTGGTGGATGAATCTTACGATACGGGACCTCCGGTTCTTCAGCGCTGCGTTCCGGTGATGGATAGTGATACACCGGAAACTTTAGCCGCGCGCGTGTTGAAAGTTGAACATCAAGTTTTTAGCGAGGCAATTCAGTTTTTTGCCGAAGGCAGGGTACTGGTCGAAGGCAGGATGGTGAAAATTTTGCCTTCCCAAAGCTGATTTTTTGTGTGACGGGCAAGTTCTTTGCAAATGGATCGTTCATTAAAAATTCGTACAATAAGGAATCAAAAATAGGACAAAAAATGAAGCCGAAATTAGCGATTTTCAAGATAGCGGTTGTTTTTCTTTTTTTCTTGTCATCATTTGCTTTTGCTCAGGAAACCATCGATCTTGTGGATGTTGCTGCATTGGATTCTACGATAATTATTGATTTGAAATATGCCACTGCTGATAATTTTATGGGTGACACGCTTTATTCAGCTAATATTTGTTTGTTGAGAAAAGATGTCGCTAAACGGCTGATCGAAGTTCAAAAAGAATTACAGCAGATGGGGTTGGGCTTGAAAGTGTGGGACGGCTATCGACCGTTAGCGGTGCAGAAAAAAATGTGGGAGAAAATACCGGATTCGAGATACGTTGCCAATCCGGCGAAAGGCTCCAATCATAATCGCGGTGCTGCTGTAGACGTGACTCTGGTGGACAAAGATGGCAAAGAATTGGAAATGCCCACCGGCTTTGATGATTTCACCGAAAAAGCCGGGAGCAATTATCCCAATGTGAGCGAAAGGGCAAAGAAGAATCGGGAGTTGTTAAAAAAGGTGATGATTAATCACGGTTTTAAGCCGATAAAATCCGAGTGGTGGCATTTTAATGATAAAAATATCCATGATTATCCGGTACTCGATGTGCCGCTGAATATTTTGAAAATGAAAGCAGCAAAAGGGATGATGGCAAAATGAACGAGAGAAAAGTTCGCAGAGCACTGATTAGCGTTTATGACAAAACTGATGTAGTTGAATTCGCAAGAGAATTGACAAAATTGTCGATCGAAATTATTTCAACCGGCGGAACGGCAACATTGCTGCGAGAAAATGGAATTGAGTGCATTGAAGTGGCAGAAATAACCGGCGCGCCGGAAATGCTGGATGGAAGGGTGAAAACTTTGCATCCGTTCGTTCACGGCGCGATTCTGGCTAAAAGAGACAACCCTGAGCACGTCAGCCAGCTTGACGAGCTGAATATAAAGACCATTGATCTTATTGTTGTTAATTTGTATCCTTTTGAAAAAGTAATTCAGCAGCAGGGAACAACACTTGATGTGGCGCTGGAAAATATTGACATCGGCGGGCCTACCATGATTCGCGCAGCGGCTAAAAATTTTCCGGATGTTGCTGTTGTCACTTCTGCAGATCAATATGCAGATATTCTGGATGAAATGAAAAAGAGCAATGGAGCCCTTGCCTATGAAACAAGAAAAAAACTGGCGATTGCTGCTTTTCAGAGAACAAATGAATATGATGGTATAATTTATCAATATTTGCAGGATTCGGATCAGGAAAATAAACCGGAGAAATTTCCCAAAGCGCTGAATCTGAATCTCGCAAAAGTCCAGGATTTGCGCTACGGCGAAAATCCGCATCAAGGAGCGGCATTTTATCGCGATTTATCGAGCGCCGCGCCAGGTCTCGTTGGAATTGAACAGCTTCACGGAAAGGAGCTTTCGTTCAATAATCTGATGGATCTGGACGCTGTAGTGCGGATGGTGAAGTCGTTTGATGATCCGTGCTCAGTGATTGTCAAACACAGCAATCCCTGTGGCGTCGCAATTGGCGATGATTTGCATGATGCATTTGTCAAAGCGTTTGCCACGGATTCATTGTCAGCGTTCGGCGGAATTTACGGGTTCAACAGGACGCTGAATTTGGAAACTGCAGAAGAATTGCGGAAAATTTTTATTGAGGTGATTGTCGCACCGGATTTTGAAGCAGATGCTTTGCAGTTGTTATCGAAAAAGAAAAATTTGCGTATTTTGAAATTAGATTTCAGTGAGCCCGAAATAAACGAATTCAATTTTAAGCGAGTTGCCGGGGGATTACTCGTTCAGGATGAAGATTTGGCTGATCTGGACGAATCAAAACTTCGGGTAGTTTCTCAACGGAAACCCACAACCGAAGAAATGGAAGCAATGAAATTTGCCTGGAAAGTTGTCAAATGGGTGAAGTCAAACGCCATTGTTTTTTGTCAAAAGGATCGCACCATTGGAATTGGTGCCGGTCAAATGTCCCGAGTGGATGCCTCGCAGTTAGCTATCGATAAAGCTGGCAAAGCAGGCCTCTCGCTGCAAGGTTCCGTACTTGCGTCCGATGCGTTTTTTCCTTTTCGCGATGGCGTGGATGTTGCAGCAAAAGCAGGGGCTACAGCAATTATCCAGCCTGGCGGATCTGTCCGTGACGAGGAGGTAATTGAGGCTGTGAATGGCCATGGTATGAGCATGGTTTTTACTGGCATCAGGCATTTTCGGCATTAATTTTTGTCCAAATAATTGGCGTTTTTGCAGATTAACAGAGTCGAAAAAATTGGAAATCTATCGATTTTCGGCAGGACATCAATTTTTTGCTTAACTGCTATATGAATTTTATTTTTAAGAGAAAGTGAATTGAGGATAATTTCAAGAATGTAATTGAATACGGGCAGCAGCAAGAGGGAGCGTACGTATGGCATTTTCTTTTTTTTCAGATTTAATGATTAACGATATTGCGATTGACCTGGGGACAGCAAATACGCTTATTTACATAAAGGGAAAGGGTATCGTTGTTGACGAGCCTTCTGTGGTTGCTGTGAAAAAAGCAACACAGGAAATTGTTGCTTACGGCGATGAAGCAAAAGAGATGGTAGGCAGGACGCCAGGGGAAATAATCACAGTGAGGCCAATGCAGGGCGGTGTGATAGCGGATTTTGAATTGACTGAACAGATGATTCGCTTTTTTATCCGCAAAGCAAAAGTGAATAGATTCGTTAGACCGCGCGTTGCCATTGCAATCCCTTCAGGAATAACGGAAGTGGAAAAACGCGCTGTCCGGGATGCAGCGGAACATGTTGGTGCGCGCGAGGTGTATCTGGTAGATGAGCCGATGGCGGCGGCGATCGGAATCGGTTTGCCCATCGAGGAACCGGTGGGAAGTATGGTTGTGGATATTGGTGGCGGAACGACGGAGATCGCTGTCATCGCCCTTTCCGGAATCGTAACGCATATTTCCATTCGTATTGCCGGCGATGAGATGAATGAGGCGATCGTCCAATATTTCAAGAAAAAGTACAGTCTGCTCATCGGCGATAATACTGCCGAGATGATAAAAATGAGATTGGGCTCTGCAGCACCGTACAATGAAAAATCTTCTTTGTCGGTCAAGGGGCGGAATTTGCTGGAAGGTATTCCCAAAACCGTAGAAATTACCAGCGCTGAAGTGCAGGAAGCATTGACGGAACCAGTGAACGCAATTGCCGAAGCGGTAAAGCTCTGTCTGGAAAGAACCCCACCTGAACTTTCCGCAGATATTTTGGAAAGAGGGATAATTATGAGCGGCGGCGGTGCCCTGCTCAAAGGACTCGATGAAAGAATTCGGCAGGAGACAGATTTGCCGGTCATTGTGACCGATGATCCTCTTAAGGCGGTTGTAATGGGTACTGGGACTGTTTTGTCTGATATTTATAAATTTCAAAAAGTGCTCACAAAACCCAAACGTGAATACGGCGAATAGCGAATTTATTTTAGTCAAAAATTTGAATTTCACAGGAAAGCTGGTCATCTGTCCGGCTTTTCTGCTTTTAATTTTCATTAAATCTGATTGATCCCCATGCGCTTGAAGCAAATAGTACAAAATTATCGTGATTATTTTGTTTTTTCCGGGCTGACTGTAATTGCGTTGTTGCTGATTTTTTCCAATCAAAATCGTCAGGTGGAGAGTGTTAAACTGTGGATGACCGGGCTGGTGGGTTTTGCCCGACATGATTGGGCGCGTGCAACAGATTATTTTCACTTGCTGGAAGAAAACCGCAAGTTGCTCGCTGAAAATACCAGATTAGCTTTGCAAAATTATGAGCTTCAAGAGGCGCGGTTGGAAAATGAGCGTTTAAAAGTAATGCTCAATTTCAAAGAATCAGTCCCAATGGAATTGATTCCAGCTAAAATTATCGGGCGCCGCGAGCATGGATTGATTCATAGCTTGACGCTTGATGTCGGAGTCAGCGACACTGTTCGCCGCAATATGCCGCTGATTGTCCCATCGGGTTTAGTGGGAAAAATTTATCGCGTTGGAAAAAACAGAGCTTTGGCTCAGTTGCTTTTGGATCGTAATTTTCGAGTGAGCGCAATGATTCAACGCAGTCGCGTGCGAGGTATCGTTAGCTGGGCAGGTAGTGGTTTTTGTTTGCTGAACAATGTTACGCGCCGCGCTGATGTGCAAGTTGGCGATACCGTTGTGACATCCGGGTACGGGGAAATTTTTCCGCCAGGTCTTCCTGTCGGGAAGATTGCTGCTATTGATAAAGACCCACGTTCCCTTTTTCTGAAGATTAAAGTGAAACCCAGTGTTAATTTTGATAAAATTGAAGAGGTTTTCATCATCAAGCGGTATAATCCTGAATCATTGAATTGAGCTTATGTCTGTCATTTCATTAATAAAATATTCGCTGATCACGCTGGTGATAATTTGGATTGAGGTGAGTGTACTTCATCTCTTTGCCGTTTATGGTGCGACTCCGGACTTGCTTTTGATTCTTGTTGTTTTTGTCAGCCTGCGGGAAGACAGGATATTCGCGTTGTTTTTTGCCTTTTTTGCCGGTTTTTTTCAAGATGTGTTTGCCACCCATTTCTGGGGTTTATCCGCCCTTACAAAATTGATTGCAGCGTTAGTCGCCAGCGGGTTTCAACGGTCGGACGGTTACTATTCTCTGAGCTATTTTGCTACCACTTTTTCATTGCTCATCTTTCTCCATGAATTATTGTTTCAATTTCTATTTTCTTTGGGCAGCGAGATCTCGTTTTGGCGGGTGATGTGGCGAACGACCGTTCCTGATGCTGTCTATTCTTTTGTAATTGCATTAATAGTCTATTTCCTTTTTCAAAATCATCTCTGGAAACCCAAAACTGTAAAGCTGCGCTGATGAACGACCACAGACAAAATTTAAAACAAAAACAGAATCAGCTATTTTTGTTTTTTATCGTTGCCTTCGCTATCCTTGCCAGCCGTTTTTTCTATTTGCAAATTTATCGTCAGGAACAATATCTGCGCGCTTCAGAAAATAATCGCATTCGTGAAGTGATTTTGAAGCCGAACCGGGGCCTTATTTTTGACCGCAACGGCAGAGTGCTCGTTGATAATCATGCAGCGTACGATGTTTTTGTTGTTCCGTTTGAGGTACAAAAGCGCGATTCGGTGCTGCGTCTTACTGCTAAAATTTTATCTAAAACAGTTGATGATTTAAAGGCAAGAATCAAAAAAAAACAGATCGGTTTATTTAATCCTGTTGCAGTGCAAAGTTTTGTTGATTTTGAGACTCTTTCTAAAATCGAAGAACATAAGTTGGAATTACCCGGCGTTGGTATCCAAGTTGTACCGCGACGCTTTTATCCCGATAGTGCCAATGCCGCTCATTTATTGGGATATGTCGGCGAGGTGACGAGGGATGAACTGAAAAACGGGAATTATTCGAACGTCCGTATTGGAGATTTTGTGGGAAAGCGGGGACTGGAGAAGTTTTATGATCAAATTTTGCGCGGGAAGCCCGGACGGAAGTATGCGGAAGTTGACGCATTAGGCAGAGAAGTGCGCACGCTCACCGACAGACCGGAAATCCCACCGGTGCCGGGCAAGAATTTGCATCTCTCCCTTGATGCGCGACTGCAGCGAATGATTGAGTTGAAAATGGAAAACAAGGCTGGCGCTGTCGTTGTCGTGAATTGCAAAAACGGAGAAATTCTAGCGTTGGTCAGCAAACCGGACTATCCGGAGAGAATTTTTTCAGAAGCAATTGCTCCCGAACAATGGCAGAAGATTACAAGCGATCCGCGGAAGCCTCTTTTTCACCGCGCTGTTCAAAGCCTATATCCTCCGGGATCAACGTACAAATTGGTACTGGCAGCAGCAGCGCTGGAAAATGGCGTGGAGCCATTTTCGAAAAAATTTAATTGCATGGGTGCCTTTCAGCTTGGGAGAAAATCTTACGCTTGCTGGAAACCGGAGGGACATGGCAATTTGAATCTATATGGGGCTATTGAACAGTCATGCAATGTTTATTTTTACCAATTGGGTTTGGAGACAGGCATTGAAAAATGGGCAGAATATTCGAAAAAATTGCTGTTTCCGCAGCGGACAGGTATCGATCTGCCTGATGAGAGTAGCGGCGTTATCCCTGATCGGGATTTTTTGGACAAAAAATATGGCAAAAATCGCTGGTCAAAGGGATTGATCTTAAACCAGGTAATAGGACAGGGAGATGTATTGGTTTCACCGCTGCAGATGGCGCGATTAGCAATGATTATCGCTAATCGCGGGGAATTTTTTCCGTTTCACCTGCTGCACTACATTGAAGATCCGTTGACTGGCGAGAAAAAAATATTAACTCATAAATCAGATCACGTCGTTGGTATATCGGATAGGACATTTGAGGTGTTGCGCCAGGCGATGTGGCGCGTGGTCAATGGCGATAATGGAACAGCAAAAGCCGCACGAGTTTGGGGTATTGAGGTTGCTGGAAAAACAGGAACAGCAGAAAATCCACACGGCGAACCACATGCGTGGTTCATTGGCTTTGCTCCTTATGAGGATCCGGAAATTGCTATGAGCATAATCGTTGAAAACGGTGGTTCGGGCGGTAGGACCGCGGCGCCGATTGCTCGGGAAATTGTGAGAACCTATTTTTCATCGGAGTTTCGCAATGTTGAATGAACAGCGGGGAAAAATTTTTTTCGGGGATGTTCTATTTATCGCTGCTATCATGGTTTTACTCATTTTTGGGCTGGCTGCGATTTTCAGCGCGTCTCATGTTGCCGGAGCAAATTCAGCGAATGACAATTTCTCAAAGCAATTTTATTGGATAATGATTGGCATCATGCTGACAACAATCATTATCGTTTTGCCGACGCGCTATCTCTACTTTTCCGCATACTGGATTTATGGAATATCGATTGTCTTGCTGCTCATGGCAATGATTTTCAGCCACGGGGAATCGATCCGACGCTGGCTGATTATAGGAGGGGTTCGTTTTCAACCATCAGAATTAGCAAAAGTTGCTACATTGCTTGCTTTATCCAAATATCTGAGCGAAGATGCCAGAGACTTACGCCGGTTGAAAGATATTGCCATCGCTTTTTTGATTGTTGGGCTGCCCTTTTTTCTCATTTTTATCGAACCGGATTTGGGAACATCACTGGTTTTTCTGGCGTTGGTTTTGCCAATTCTCTATTGGGCAGGTCTTCCTTCGTTTTATTTGTTCGTCATTATGACGCCCTTTTTAGTAATGGCAGCGTCTTTCAATTATTATACTTTTTTTGTGATAATGATTGTCGCAATTGCATTATCGTTGTATTTTCAGCGAGGTCTCACTGTTTCGGCGTTTTTGTTTGCGATAAATATTTTTGTCGGAATAATGACGCCTTTTTTGTGGAATAGACTACACGGTTATCAGAAACATCGCATTTTGACGTTTTTAGGGATAGAAGCGGATCCTTACGGCTTAAGTTACCAGGTCATTCAATCCAAAGTCGCAATCGGGTCTGGCGGCTTTTGGGGTAAGGGATTTCTCAACGGCACGCAAACGCAATTGCGCTTTTTACCAGCACAGCATACAGATTTTGTGTTTTCTGTCATCGGAGAAGAGTTTGGCTTTTTGGGAAGCTTTTTTATTTTGATTTTATTTTTGTTTCTTATTTTGCGCGGGATTTACATCAGCGCTATTGTTAAAAATCGTTTTTTAAGTTTACTCGTCTTTGGTGCGGTAATTATCTTGGCTTTTCACGCCGTCGTAAATACAGGTATGACAGTCGGAATTTTTCCAGTAACGGGCTTGCCATTGCCGTTTTTGAGTTACGGGGGTTCGTTCATGGCGACGTGTTTTCTTCTCGTAGGGTTTATTTTACATGCTTCATTTCGGCGTTACCAATATTTTTAAGCCGCTTGAGGAGCAGCGGAATGGAACTTTTTGAGCAAATTAGAGGATAAAATATTAGAAGAACGAAAAAAATGGGGATGGCGCTGGTAATAGAATGGATGATCAGGTTTCTCAATGACAATAAACATTTGCAGATTTGCTTGAAGATAGATTGATAAAAAACCATCTACTTTTTCTAAAATTAACTATTTTTTAGACAATTGAATGTTAATTTCTTTGTTTTATTGGTAATTTTTACTACTTAATTGTTAAAATAAAAAAAACATCTTGACTTTTTACTTAAATTTTAATAAATTTTTAATAATAAGTTTCTCAAACTATTTTAGTTATGATAGAGGAGGATAGATTTGAAACCCAAAAATATTTTATTAGGGCTGTTAATCGCCTTATTGGTTGTCCCTGGAATTCTCCTTGCCGGTGGTGAACAGACAAATATGGCGATTGGTTTTCGCGTAGGTCTCAACCGACTGGATGGCGACATTGACAATCCTCCGTTTCAGCCGATGTATTACGGTACTCTGACCTACAACTTGTTTGAATATTTAGCAGTGGGCTTTGAAAGCGGTTATTCCACAATCGGGGGCAAGGTTTACGGTCAGGCAGATAAAGATTTCAAGACGATTATCATTCCTTATGAAGGTCATTTAAAATTTTCCTTTTTCCCGTTGAGCCGCGTTAATCCGTATGTGATTTTAGGCGGCGGCGGTTTTGCCTGGGACTACACGATTGATGGCAAAACCGATACCAACGAGGTTACGGGAGAAGCAAAAAAAGGCTATGATTCTTTTTTCAAAGGCGGCGGCGGTCTGGAAATTGCGCTTTCCCAAAACCACAACATATACTTTGACCTCGGTGCTACTTTTCGGTATTCCTTAACTGACATGCTTGATGATTTGCATTCTGATTTTATAAATCACCGAAATCCCTTGAATGACGGCGTATTTAATGTGTACGGCGGATTTACCTATTATTTTCGCACCAGCAAAAGAGGCGACACAGATCATGACTGGGTGCCGGACGAGTTGGACCTGAAAGTAGAAATTCCGGAAGATCCGGATGGCTATTTAGATCATGACGGAGTCCCTGACGATGTGGCGCAGGTTCCGACGCTCAGCTACGCGGGAGAAATTGATACCACGGTAGAAGATACTCAACCGCCTGTAGTGATACATAATCCTATACATCGAATCGAGCAGGGCCATGACGTTAAAATAAGAGCGGAAATTTATGAAAATATTAAATTGAAAATTGCTTCTGTGATTTATCGGCCGGTGGGGGAAAGTGGTTGGAAGGTCGGAAAACTCAGATCGAAAAATGGTATTGCTTATGAAGGAATTATTCCGGGAAGATATGTTTTACCGCAAGGACTGGAATATTGCGTTATTGCAATTGACGAAGCAATTAGTGGTGTCGGATATAGCGGTTTGCCCAAACTTCCAATTCGAACGGAAGTGTTGTCGCATCCCAAAATGTGGCGAATAGTCAGCAGTGTTGCTGCACTCATTGGTTGGGGTGGTTCGGGGTATCTGATGTTAAAAAAACAATAGTAATCGTGAAAGGGGATAACCATGAAATCGTCAAGAATTTTGATCCTTTTTGCCGGATTGCTCGCCTTTTTGGTTTGGGGATGTGCTTCAAATCAGCCACCTGTCGATATGGGTGACCAGGCAGCAGATACTTCAAATGCACAAGATCAGGCTGAAATTGATCAGTTGTTTGATATTATAAATCAAAATGAGACTCCTCAACAGGAAGAATCTGGCAGCGAAGACGAAGTCCTACAATTGCTGGGAATTAAAAAAGATCAAAAGGAACAAGGAACAGTTGAACAACAGCCGACAGGTACATCAGATGATCAACTGAAAAATGAGATAGAAACGCTTGAGCAGCAATTAGCGGACAAAGAAGCTGAAATTGCCCAGTTGCGTTCGAGCGTGCAGGAAAAAGATCAAGTGCTGAATCAGTTGGAATCTAAACCCCCAGCGGCAAGTTCATCAAGTACGCCGACAATTACAGGAAATTACAAGCAGGATTATCAGGCAGCTTTACAGGAATATTATAACCGAAATTATAAAACAGCTATTAAATTATTTGAAGAGTTGCTGGCAATTGATTCTTCCAATTCGCTTGCTGATAATTGTCGTTATTGGATTGGCGAATCTTACTATGGATTGGGAAATTATAATCAAGCAATAATTGAATTTACAAAGGTATTTTCGTTTGCAAAATCCAACAAAATGGCAGATGCACAATTGAAGATCGGGCTCTGCTATTTACGACTCGGAGATCGCGCCCGGGCGGCTGAAGAATTTCAACGGCTCATAAATGATTATCCTGACAGCGAATATGTGGACAAGGCGCGGGCTTTTTTGGCGAAAATTCAGTAGAGTCAAAGCGTTGTATAAATTGCGCGGGGTCGAAGAAAAGTTCTCTTCGACCTTTGTCATATTTATTCGGAACGAAAAATAACAAAGTAAAATAAAAAAAACAGCTATTGGTCGTTGGGTTGTGTGTGAAAGAGAATCGTCTCCGGAGTTACGGCAGGATCCACTCACTGGTTTATGGGTAATAATATCTCCCAATCGCAGTCATCGTCCGATTGAGAGGGAAACATCTCCTTTGTCCGTAGAGAAAAAAGAGTGCCCTTTCTGCCCCGGGAACGAATCTCAAACGCCGCCGGAGATTGATGCTTTTCGAGAAAAAAATTCTTTGCCTGACCAGCCCGGGTGGCACGTTCGCGTAGTTCCGAATAAATATCCCGCTTTAAATGAAACTTCTCAAATTTTAAAAAGTCAAAATTTATTGTACAATTCAATTCCTGGCGATGGTGTTCATGAAGTTGTGATTGAAACTCCTGATCATAATTCCGAATTATTTAGTTTACAAGTAAGTGAATTGGTAAGTATTCTGAAAGTGTTTAGCCGGCGACTTCAACAAATTAGAAAAAACAGAAAGCTGAAATACGCTCTGATCTTCAAAAATGCGGGAAGAAAAGCCGGAGCTTCATTGAATCACCCGCATTCTCAAATTATTGCCACGCCGGTTTTGCCAACCAAAGCGAAAATTGAAATTCAAAAGCTGAAGCAATATTATCGAAATAATAAAAGTTGTCTTTATTGTGACGTGATCAAAAGCGAAAAGAGACAGGGGGCAAGAGTCGTAGCAGAAAGTGATGAATTCATCGCTTACACGCCTTTTGCTTCGCGTTTTCCGTTTGAAACATGGGTGATTTCTCAACGACATGTTTCTCGCTTTGAGATGGAAAGCGAAGATAGGCTGCACAATTTTGCAATGATGTTGAAAAGAGTTATGACTAAACTGAACCGGGCGGTGGGACTTGATGCTTACAATTTCCTAATTCATACTGCTCCCTTGGTTGCCAAAAATGATCATTATTTTCATTGGCATGCGGAAATTTTGCCGATGATGACGAGTGTTGCCGGCTTTGAAAGAGGCGCCGGCTTTTATATTAATGAAATTTTCCCAGAACTTGCTGCACAGAAAATAAGAGAAGCCAACTGATGAATTGTTTTTTCTCAATTGAATGGTGAAATAAGTAAGGATTGGAGATAATGGAAAACCAACTAAAAATTTTGTATGTCTCATCTGAACTGACTCCATTCGCACGAACTGGCGGACTTGGTGACGTTTCAGCTTCACTGCCTAAATATGTCAAAGATTCCGGCCATGATGTCCGAGTGATTATGCCTAAATATAAATTTATCAGTGATCGAAAATATATTTTGCGGGATGTGATAAGGCTACGCGACATTGAAGTTCCCATGGGCGATCACGTCCTCTCGACAAATGTGAAATCCGCTTTTTTACCCAACAGCAAGGTACAGGTTTATTTTGTTTACCATGAAGACTATTTTCAGCGAGAAGGGATATATGTTGATCCGAAGACGACCAAAGATTATCCTGACAACGGAGAAAGATTTGCATTTTTCAGCAAAAGCGCGCTGGAAATTTTAAAAACTCTCCACTGGCAACCTGATATTATCCATTGCAATGACTGGCAGACTGCGTTGATTCCATATTATCTGAAAACAATTTATGCGGAAGATCCATTTTTTGAAAATACACATTCGCTTTTGACTCTTCATAATTTGGCATTTCAGGGAATTTTTGAAAAAAAGATTTTGCCATTTATCGGTATTGATGAGAAAAATTTTGACAAAAAAAATCCTTTAGAATTCTGGGGCAAGGTTAACTACCTTAAAGCAGGGATATTGAGCGCAGATTTATTGAGTACTGTTAGCAAAACATACGCAAAAGAAATTCAAAAATCGGATGAGTTTGGCTTTGGCCTGCAGGATTACCTTCGCAAAAGAAAGAAACAGCTTTACGGGATTGTGAACGGCGTTGACTACAATGAATGGAATCCGGAAACGGATAAATTCATTCCGGAGAAGTACTCTCCGTCTGACACCAGTGGAAAAGTGAAGAACAAAAAGGCGCTTTTGGAAAAAGCCAACCTTCCATTTAGTGAAGATATCCCAGTGCTCGGAATCATTTCCAGAATCACTGAGCAAAAAGGATTTGATTTAATTTGTGATGCGCTGGATGATCTGATGAAGTTGAAGATTCAACTTGTAATACTTGGCGTTGGCGACAAAAAAATTGAAAATTGCCTGGAGCGCGCGGCGAAAAAGCATAAAACAAAACTGGCACTTTTTTTGGAGTTTAATAACCCGTTATCTCATTTGATAGAAGCCGGATCTGATTTTTTTCTTATGCCTTCACGTTTTGAACCCTGTGGATTGAATCAAATTTACAGCTTAAAATATGGCACAATTCCGATTGTCCGGGAGACCGGTGGCCTGGCTGATACAATCAAAGATTTTTCAGAAGAAAGCAAAAGGGGCTACGGCTTTGTTTTTCAGGAACCTTCTCCAAAGGCATTATTGGCAGCAGTGAAACGAGCGCTTGGATATTTTCAAGATGAAGATACATGGAAGAAGTTAGTACAAAGGGCAATGAAACAGGATTTCTCTTGGGAAAAGGTTGTTCCTTATTACATTAACTTGTATGAAAAGCTTCTTTGAGGTGAAATTATTCCGTTAAATTTTCAACTATTGCGATTAGCAGAGATATTGCTATGTCTAACTTCATAAAAAACATTGCTTATCTTGTCCCACGCTAATACATTGTTTCGCACAAGTACATTCCTCATGTTTTACCGCACGGTGCGATCCTTGCTAATTTCTTTATTTTGAGTGTTCTGAAGATGAAGTTTTGTTAACATGTTAGTGGCATTGAATTTGCTATGCACTATGCCATTATTGAGAGGGAGTAGTACGTCTAACAAAAAAAAATGCGGTGAAATATATGCAAGGAATTGATATATCTTTTAAATATGTGGGGGCACAACAAAATATCGCTCTGTTACAGCTCAAAGGTTTCTTGGACACGACAACGTCCGCAGAGGTGTCCGCCCGATTGAGAAATTTGTTGAATGATGGTGTTTACCATCTCGTGGTTGATATGAGCAGGGTCAATTATGTGAGTAGTGCCGGCTGGGGTGTGTTTGTCGGAGAAATTAGAAATATCCGGGAAAATGGTGGTGATTTAAAAATAGTTCAAATGACGCCGGAAGTGTACGATGTGTTTGAGATGTTGGAATTTCATCGCATTTTGGATTATTACGACACTATTGAAGAATCTCTGAATGATTTCGATATGAGCATGGGTAACAATATTACCCAGCCCAATCAGTGGAGCAAGACTGCAGCAGCAGGGAAGGCTGATGATATTGAAGTAGCATTGCCCAGAGACATTGCGACTAAAGACGGAGCCAAAGAACGACGCGCAAAGTCCCGTTTCAAATTTACGAAACCTAAAGTGAACGAAGCAACATTGCCATTAGTCGAAAAAATTAAATTGATTGTGATTGAAGATCCCGACGGCGGTGTCTTTAAGATCAGAAAAAAATTGGATACTCAGCGTTTTGGATTTGAAAAGGCGAGTATTTTTAAAGTCTATGACATTTTAAAAAAATATAGCCTGGATAGCAAAGAAAAACGCTATCGTTTTTATCGTTCACGTTAAAAAATATTTATCTTTATATTTTTTTGCTTCTGCAAAAAAACAGCCTTGGCGTTATAAACTAAAAGTTAAATGAGGGATACAAATCATGGCAGACAATCTGAAAAGAAACCTGGGCGTAGAATTTATATTGTTGGTCATTATCAGTTCCATGCTCTTTGGTACATTAATTGCTCAGGATAAGACGTACTACAAAAAGAATGAGTTTTTTCCGGGTGATGCATTGTCGATTGATTTTATTGATGTTTACAAGCAGCAGGGACGAAGTTCCATTAATATCAGCGGAGAATACACCATAGACAGCCGCGGTTATATCATGCTGCCGCTGGTCGGAGCAGTGAAAGTGGTCGGGTTCAATCGATATACGTTGGCAGAAAAATTGGTTGAGGTTTTTAAACCTTATTTTACAGAACCTTATATTGCGATTGCGCCATTGATTCGTATTACGATTAGCGGGCCTTTTTACAAGCCAGGAGCTTATCGTGTGAGTCCGCAAGCTTCTTTGTGGGATGTGCTTGAGCTCGCGGGTGGCCCCCAAGGGAACTGTGATTTGAACAGTATAAGCGTGATTCGCAATGACAAAGTTGTCATTGAAAATTTATTGGCTGGTTTTGAAAAGGCATATTCTCTGGAAGATATCGGCATACAATCCGGCGATCAAATTGTCGCAAAACCCAAAAGACATATCAGCGTGAGAGTGATTTTTGATTATATCAGGTTTGGAATGAGCATCGTATCATTGTACTTACTGATTCTTCGATGGGAAAATTATAACAAATAGTTAAATTTTCGTTTTCATGGAAATAATCAATTTAAAAAATCGTACATCGATCATAAATTTGTTTGCGCTTTTAACTATCAGTTTTTAGTTTAGCGAAAGATAAATGCGCAAATGGCAACAAGATTTAAATTTTTGTATTTATCGAGGGGAGTTTGGGAATAATGGATCCTAACAATTGGGAAAAAGAGATTTACTTTGAAAATGAATTGGGCGACGAGAGCTTCAATTTTGATTTCAAGCGTTATTTAATGGTGCTGTGGAAAAGAAAGTGGCTCATTCTCATCGTTACTATTCTTATTAGTGTTCCGTGGGCATATTATTTAAAAAAACAACCGCCCGTCTATGAAGCGACGTGCCGGATTCGATTTCGAAATTTAGCCAGTGGCTCTGAGTACGTCATTGACGATAGTCGTATCATTGAATTGACAAGTCGAACTTTTGCTGAGAAAGTAGTCGCGCAATTGGGCTTGACCCTGCACATGGATGATACGCAGTTGATCAAACGAATGGAAATTTTTAAGGAATTCCAAACAACGCCCAAGCCGGTTACCGGAAAGTATGTTTTACGTTGGAAAGATGATGGGACTTATACGATTCATCGAATTATTCAGGATTACGAGGAGATTGTTGACCAGGGGCAGTTGGAAGATGTAATTGACACTTTGCATAAAACCCCCAATGGTTTTTCTTTTTCGCTGAGCCCCAATGTCACGAATTTAATAAAAGAAATTCATTTTTCTATCAGTAGTATGCGTAGTGCGGTTAAAGCCTTTCAGGCAAATACTGCAGTGCGCCGAACAGGTGGCGGCGGAATTTTAATGGTGACGATGACGGATCCTAATCCGATATTAGTTGCTAAAAAAGTCAATCGGTTGGCTGAACTTTTTGTAGACGAAAGCAAATTATTGAAAAGGAATGCCGTTGAAAATTACAAAAAGACGATTGAAGAGCAGTTACGCTACAGCGAGCAGGAGCTTGCAAAGACGGATCAGAGATTAAAAGAGTTTAAAAGCCGGCATAAAGTAAGTTTAAATTCCGAGACACAAGAGTCGGTACGAGACTTAGATCAGGTGGAAAATGATTTACAGGCCAGAACCAAAGATCGCGATGATTTAAGGGACTTGCTGGCTAAAATAGACAGCTATACCGGAACTAAGCCTGATGAAGATTTGAAGTATTATTTTCAGCAGATTACGGAACTCCCGACTTTTCAGAATAATCCAAAGATGGGGATTTTACACAAGCAATTGGTGGACTTGCAGCAAAACTATAATCAAACGGTTAATACCTTTTCTGCGCAGCATGAAGAAGCAAAAAAAATAGCAGCGCAAATTGGGGAAGTCCATCGCGCTGTGCGTGTGGAGGCGATGAATCATTTGCAGGATCTAAATGGAAGAATCGCTGAATTGAGAGCAGAAAAAGCGACGCTCGATTACAAGTTGAAGAGATTGCCCGAAGAACAATATCAATTGACTGAATTGCAACGGGAATTGAAGGCGAAAGAAGATCTCCATGCGCAGTTATTGACAAAATCCCAGTTGGCGCAACTGACGGATGCTGTGGAGACAGAGTATGTTGATATTTTGGATCCTGCGATCGTGCCGGACGAGCCGATGGTTCGGGACAAGAAAAAGAAGGCCATGATGGGTGGCGCCTTTGCTTTCATGTTGGGATTGGGCATTGCTCTGGCACTTGAATTTTTTGATAAAGCGATAAAGACCGTTGATGATGTGAAACGCTATTTGAAATTGCAGGTGTTAGGCACAATTCCCAATATTGATTTTGATGACATTCACGACTATCAGGATTCGGAGAAGATAAAACAGATAGATCAACAGTTAGTCACTTACGACTACTCCCCGACTCCTGTCGGTGAGGCGTACCGATCGTTGCGGACAAATTTAGTTTATTCAAAAAATACAGGGCGAGTTCAGACATTGGTCATTACCAGCGCTGCCCCGGGTGATGGAAAGTCTTTTACTTCAGCGAATATTGCGATTTCTATGGCTCAGCACAAAAGCAATACACTACTCATTGATGCGGACTTGCGCCGAGGGGTGTTGCACAAATGCAGCTACGGATTCGATCGTCCTGGGTACTCAGGTCGATGCATTGGTGCTGGTCATACGATCCGGGGTCACGGACAGGGATGTGGCAAAGCAAAAGCTGGAATTATTCAAGAATGTGCCGGTTCGTATTTTAGGTGTGGTTTTGAACGGAACGACAGCGGAGTTCGGACATGAAGGATATAGCTACTATCATTATTAAACGAGGAAACAAATGCACTATCTTGTTACTGGCGGCGCCGGATTTATCGGGTCGCATCTGATAGAGAGACTACTTGGCGAGAATATTCAAATTACGTGCCTTGATAATTTCAATGATTATTATGATCCGCGCATAAAAGAAAAAAACATAGCAAATGTAATTGAAGACAGTAATTTCAGTTTGGTTCGGGGTGACATCCTTGATGAGAAATTGGTAAATAGCTTATTTGAAAACAATAAATTTGATGCAGTGGTTCACCTTGCTGCACGCGCTGGTGTGAGACCCTCTGTGCAGCATCCGAAATTATATCAGGAAGTGAATGTCAGGGGTACTTTAAATTTGTTGGAATTGGCGAAGCAACATCAGATAGAGAAATTTGTCATGGCATCTTCTTCGTCAGTGTATGGCAATAATAAAAAAGTGCCTTTTTCGGAAGGCGATAATGTGGATAATCCTATTTCCCCCTACGCTGCAACAAAAAAGGCGTGTGAATTATTGGGCTATACTTATTCGGCACTGTATGAAATGTCTGTGACGTGCTTGCGTTTTTTTACTGTCTATGGCCCTCGACAGAGGCCCGACATGGCAATTCATAAATTTACAAAATTGATAGCGAATGACGAAGAAATTCCTGTTTACGGTGACGGAAAAGTACAACGTGATTTTACATATATCACCGATATCATTGACGGCGTTGTACGCTCGATTGATCGTTGCCAGGGTTATCAAATTTATAATTTAGGGGAGTCGCGAGTTGTTGAGTTGATGGAATTGATTCATTTAATTGAGAAAGAGGTTGGCAAAGAGGCGCGCATTAAATGGCTGCCTCCGCAACCCGGCGATGTAAAAATCACTTTCGCAGACATCACAAAAGCCAAACGCGAGTTGGATTATAATCCCGGTGTTCCCATTGAAGCAGGAATCCGGCAATTTGTGCAGTGGTACAGACAAAATTTAGGATAAAAATTCAAGGGTAAGGGCGTGCATTCAAAAAACAGGCATCAGGAGATGAGGGGTTAGATGGTTGAAGAGAAAGAGGCTTTTATTGCCAATATTCTGAAAACAGTGGATGCCATTGTCATTGCAATTTCTTTTTTGGCATCTTATTTCATAGATGATTTGATTCGTTCTGTGACAAATTTTCAGGATATGGCCTATGCAATAGAGCCGACATTCCGCGGATTTCTGTTTTTTGCAGAAAAGAATGCTATCTTTACTCTGTCGGTAATCCCGACCTGGTTAATTTTAATGAGTGCATTCAGCGCCTACAGAGATTTTCGTACCCGTAAATTTTTCAAAGAATTAAGCATTATTATCAGATCCGCTTTTTTCTCAATCCTTGTTTTCGGCAGCATTTTTTTTCTGACACAGATGAAATACACGAGCCGTTTGTATATCGGTGTATTTACCGTAACGACGGTTTTGATGCTGATTATCGAAAAGCAATTTCTGTTTGCTTTACTTGACGCGATGCATGAACGCGGATTTAATCAGATTAATTTGCTCGTTGTCGGGACGGGAAAGCGAGCGAGGCGATTTATTCGCGTTGTGAAGAATCATTCGAATTGGGGGCTGCGAATCGTCGGATTGATCGATGATGAGCATGGATTGTACGGAAAAGAGATCGAAGGCTATCGTGTTTTAGGACGGCTGCAAGACATTCCTTTTATCTTGCACAGGAAAGTAGTTGACCGTGTTATTTTTGTCGTTCCCAGGCTTTGGCTTCATCGGTTAGACGGTGTGATTCTGGCATGTGAGCGAGAAGGCATTGCTACGTCTATTTCTATGGACCTGTACGATTTGCGCATCGCGAAAATTAAGCAGACGAATTTTGAAGAATTCCCGCTTTTGGAATTTGAGACATTCCATGCCAGTGAATGGCAATTGTTCATTAAACGAATTATGGATATTGTTATTTCTTTAATTATGCTAATTTTGCTTTCTCCAATATTTTTGATCACGGCAATTGCGATAAAATTGGAATCGAAAGGGCCTGTTTTTTTCAAACAGACTCGTTCCGGACTGAATGGCCGGAAATTCACATTGTATAAATTTCGTTCGATGATAGTCGGCGCTGAGATGAAAAAGAAAATGTTGGAAAAAATGAATGAAATGGACGGGCCGGTTTTCAAGATAAAACGCGATCCAAGAATAACCAGAGTTGGGCGAATTATCCGTAAATTGAGTATTGACGAACTGCCTCAGCTGTTCAACGTATTGAAGGGCGACATGAGTATCGTCGGCCCGCGCCCCCCTTTGCCGGTGGAAGTGGAGATGTATGAATTGTGGCAACGTCGCCGCCTCAGCTTAAAACCCGGACTGACGTGCATCTGGCAGGTGAGCGGTCGAAACAATATTAATTTTGATCGCTGGATGGAGATGGATCTGGAATATATCGATAGCTGGTCTTTGTGGTTGGATATCAAGCTTTTGTTTAAGACTGTATTTGTTGTTTTATTTGGATACGGCGCCAGCTAAAAACCGGCAACATCAATTGGTAAATAGAAAATATTTTAGCACTGCAACTTGGGGAATCTACGATGAGAATTTTGATGATTGCACCGCAACCATTTTTTACGCCACGAGGAACGCCGCTGAGTGTACTTCATCGGTTAAATACGCTTTCGAATTTGGGCCACAAAATTGACCTGGTTACCTATCATATTGGCCAAACAATTCCTTTTGAAAATGTGACTTATCATCGTATTCTGAAAGTCCCTTTCATCAAAAGGATTCAGGTCGGTCCCTCAAAGCGAAAAATAATTGTCGATTTTTTTGTATTGCTTAAGTCACTAAAGTTGTTGTTCAAAAATGATTACGATGTGATTCACACACATGAAGAAGCAGGTTTTTTCGGTGTCTGGCTGGCGAAGTGGTTCAAAACCATTCATCTGTACGATATGCACTCTTCGCTGCCACAGCAATTGACGAATTTTAAATTTACCAAATTAGGCTTTTTAATTAAAGCGTTTGGGTCGCTGGAGAATATGACGATACAAAAGTCAGAGGCAGTGATTACAATTTGCCCGGAGCTTTTTAATTATGTCGATGAGAAGTGGCCGGAGAAGAAACAGGAATTGATTGAGAATGTAGCTGATAATAGTCTCGTTTTTGGAGAGCCGGATGTTACTTCCAAGGAGATCAGGGAAAAATATGATCTGGACTCCAAACAGATTATTTTGTATGCCGGTACATTTGAGCCCTATCAGGGACTGGATTTATTGATCGATGCCAGTCGTGACATCGTGAAAAAAACGGATCAGGCACTATTTGTGCTTGTCGGCGGGAATCCGGATCAGGTCGAAAAATATCGGGCTATGGCTGAAATGTATGGGCTGTCGAAGTATTTTCGGTTTACCGGGCAGGTAACACCGGATTGGGTACCCAAGTTTGTGGAGACAGCGGATATACTTGTAACACCGCGGATTGAAGGAAATAATACGCCGTTGAAAATTTATTCATATTTGCGATCAGGCAAACCGATTGTCGCGACAAATCACATGACCCATACGCAGGTGCTGAATTCTGATGTTGCGATGCTCACTGAGTGCACACCAGAATCATTTTCCCAGGGACTATTGAAAGTGATGCAGGATCAAAAATTACAACAAAAAATTTCCCAGAATGCCCAAAAATTGGCTGACGAAAAATACAGTTATGAAGTTTATGTAAAAAAATTAAGCCGGATTTATGCTTATCTGGAGAGTCAGCTCGAAAGCGGAGAGAAGAATTAATGTGCGGAATTTGCGGAGTAGTCCATACAAATTTTGATCAGCGCGTTGAAGAAAATCAGATCAGGCGGATGACGGACGCCATTGTGCATCGCGGTCCTGACGATGAAGGAATTTACGTCAAGCCTGAAGTTGGTCTGGGAATGCGGCGTCTGAGTATTATCGACTTGGTGACGGGTAAGCAACCGATTTCCAATGAATCCGGAGATGTGTGGATTGTTTTTAATGGCGAAATTTACAACCATCATGAATTACGAAAGGAATTGATCGCCAGAGGGCATCGCTTTGCTACTAAAACAGATACTGAAAGCATCGTTCATGCTTATGAAGAATATGGCGAACAATGTGTTGAAAAATTGAATGGCATGTTTGCTTTTGCCATCTGGGATGAAAGAAAAAAATCGCTTTTTGTGGCGCGTGACCGGATCGGAATTAAACCGCTGTATTATTTTTTCGATAAAAAGAGATTCATTTTTGGTTCAGAAATAAAATCGATTTTGCAAGCTGGGGAAGTGCCACGCCGAATCGATTTGCAGGCGCTGGACAATTTTTTGACATTTGAATATATTCCAGCACCGTTGAGCATATTTCAGGATATCCGAAAATTACCACCAGGGCAAACTTTAACGCTGAAAGCGAATGAAGTTTATTTGCGCTCCTACTGGAATTTGCGTATGAACAGTGATGGTTTCGATTCGCAAAAGACAGAAGAAAAATTAGTGGAAGTGTTGCAGGATGCAGTAAAAATCCGGTTGATGAGTGATGTTCCTTTAGGCGCGTTTTTGAGCGGTGGGATTGATTCCAGCACGATTGTGGCTCTCATGGCGCAGGTGATGAATCAGCCGGTGAAAACTTTTTCCATCGGTTTTGAGGATCAGACTTACAATGAACTCAACTACGCGCGGATGATCGCTAAAAAATATCAAACAGAACATTTTGAATCCATCATCCAGCCGAATGCGCTGGAATTAATGGAGAGCTTAATCCATTTTCTGGATGAGCCGTTCGGCGATTTTTCCATTTTTCCGACTTATCTGGTTTCCAAAATGGCGCGCGAGCATGTGACTGTTGTGCTTTCCGGAGACGGCGGAGACGAACTTTTCGGCGGTTACGACACTTATCTGGCGCATCAAATTGCCAATAAGTACGCAAAACTGCCGGGATGGCTGCGAAAGGGAATGATCAGACCAATAGTTGACTCATTACCACCCTCACCGAAAAAGAAGGGACTGATTAATCGCGCAAAGAGGTTTGTAGAAGGCACAAAATTATCGCCGGAATTGCAGCACACACGCTGGATGATTTTTTTGCAGGATGCAGAAAGGGAAATGCTGTACACGCCGGAGATGAAATCCGGAATGACAAATAGCTCCTCGTATCAGTTTATTTTAGACTATTTTGAACAGGTAACAGCTCAAACGAGAGACGAGATAAATCAACAAATGTACGTGGATGTAAAAACCTATCTTGTTGATGATATTTTGGTGAAAGTAGATCGCATGAGCATGGCGACATCTCTTGAGGCGCGGGTGCCGCTGCTGGATCATCGCGTAGTTGAACTGGCGGCATCAATACCGGGTAATGCCAAATTACAGGGTAAAAAATCAAAGGTAATTTTGAAAGATGCGATGAAAAAATATTTGCCCGAAGAAATTTTATATCGGGGAAAAGAAGGATTCAGCATTCCCATCAAAAACTGGATTAAAAATGAATTGAAACCCATGATGCTGGATCTGTTGAATTCGGATAGAATCAAAGCCGAGGGATTTTTTGATTATCGATTTGTTGAGCGTCTGATTTCCGAGCATCTGAGCGGAAAAGAGAATCACAGCCATCGGTTATGGGCGCTGATGATGTTTGAAAAATGGAGTGATTTGTACATGAAATGATGATGAGTTAATGACTGATGTGGAGAAGCAAATGCAAAGAAATGTAAAAAAATTGAGCGATGAAAAATTTGATCTGGTTGTCATTGGCGCCGGGATTTACGGTGCGGCGACAGCCTGGGATGCGACTTTGCGAGGCTTAAAAGTGGCGTTGATTGACAAGGGTGATTTTGGCAGCGCAACGTCGGCGAACAGCCTGAAAATTATCCACGGCGGATTGCGTTATTTGCAACAGTTGGATGTGAAGCGTATGCGGGAGTCAATTCGGGAAAGAAAAATCTTGATGTATATTGCACCGAATTTTATTTATCCGCTGCCGGTTTTGATGCCGACCTATAGCTGGAAATTGAAAAGCAGACCGGCTTTAGCGCTGGCATTACTGGCAAACGACATCGTCGGGTTTGATCGCAATGGCCTGGATGATCCGCATAAATATATGCCGGCGGGAAAAACAATGTCGCCGAAAAAATTAAAAGAACTCATTCCCGGCTATGACAAATATAATTTGAACGGTGGTGCTTTATGGTGGGATTGCCAGTGTTATAATACAGAACGACTTTTATTGCATTACGTTATTTCCGCAGTGAATAAAGGCGCTGTGGCAGCAAATTATGTGAAAGCGACCGGCTTTGTTCTAAAAAATGACCATATTGCTGGTGTCAAAGTGCAAGACATGATTTCCGGGGATGACTTTGTCATACAAACAAACATGGTGATAAACGATGCCGGTCCCTGGGTGGACAAAGTGCTGGCAGATCTGAACGGGAAAACTCCTCGGAAAAAATTCAATTTATCGACTGCGATGAATATTGTTGTTAATCGCGATGTTATGGGGAAATATGCGGCGGGCTTGTCCGGACCTTACCGTCATGTTTTTGAGGATGGAAGGGAATATCGCGCACATCGAATTTTGTTTTTTGCTCCCTGGCGGGGAAAGACGATCATCGGTACGAATCATTTGCCCTATCGCGGTGATCAGGATAAATATAAAGTGACGGAACGAGAGATTGAGTCATTTTTGGCAGACGTCAATGAGGCACATCCGGGGGCGAAAATCAAGCGTGAAGAAGTGAGTTATTTTTATGGCGGTTTTTTACCTATGGATGGTACAGATCCTAAAACAGGCGAAGTACAATTGATGCGTCATTACAAAATTTATGATCATTACAAAGAGGATAAAATACAGGGATTGATTACCGCAATCGGGGTGAAATACACGACAGCCCGCGATGTTGCTAAAAAGACCGTTGATTTTATATTTAAAAAAATGAAGAGAAAACCGCCTGTGAGCCGTACTGACAGAATTCGCATTTACGGGGGCGAAATAGACAGGTTTGAAGATTTTGTAAATGAGCGAAGCGCACAACTCACTGAAAAACTCGACCGCAAAGTGGTTGTTCATTTGAGCCATAATTACGGTTCTGCTATGGACGAAATTCTCAAATACGAACGCGAAAGTGAAGAAAATTTGAGGCAAATTGAGGGCTCGGATGAAGTTTTAAGAGCTGAGGTTTTTCATGCTGTGAGAAAAGAAATGGCGCAAAAGTTAGTTGATGTCATTTTGCGCCGGACAGACCTGGGCTCTGCAGGACACCCGGGACAAAAAGCGGTCGCCGAGGTAGCGGAAATAATGGCGAAAGAATTGGGTTGGTCAAAAGCAAAGAAAGAATCGGAAATTCAGGAAGTAGAACAAATTTACATTCCGGCATAGAAAAGCGATCAGGATTTTCAATTCAACAAAATTGAGGCAGAAGAAAACATGAAAAAAACAGTATTAGTGACCGGCGCGACCGGATTTACGGGCGGACATCTGGCTGAAGAACTGGTGCATAAAGGCTACCGCGTCAAAGCGTTGGCACTTCCCGGGCAGGATACGAGCAAATTGGATAAATTAGGCGTTGAAGTTGTGATTGGTGATTTGACGAAAAAAGAGACGTTGCAGCCTGCCGTGGTAGGCGCAGAGATTGTTTTTCACATTGCAGCGATTTTTCGCGAGCAAGATGTGCCGCGCCATCTGTTTTTTGATGTGAATGTGGGAGGGACGAAAAATTTGTTAGAGAGCGCACTGGACGCAGGAGTAAAACGATTTGTGCACTGCAGTACTGTGGGGGTTCAAGGCGAAATCAAAAATCCTCCGGCGAAAGAGGAAGACCCTTATGATCCGTTGGACTATTATCAGGAATCAAAAGTCCAGGGGGAGAAATTAGCATTACAATTTTTCAAAGAACATGATATCGAAGGCGTTGTTTTCAGGCCGGTGGGAATTTATGGCCCGGGAGATACGCGTTTTCTGAAAATTTTCAAATTTGTGAACAGCGGCAAGTTTCGCATGATCGGCAAGGGTAATGTGCTCTATCATTTAACTTATGTGAAAGACCTGGTGCAGGGAATTATTCTCTGCGGCGAAAAGAAGGAGGCAGTCGGAGAAATTTTCACGTTAGGCGGAAATGAGTATGTAACGCTGAATGAATATGTGAAAATTTTAGCAGAAGTTCTGGGGGTGCCTGAGCCGAAAAAGAGGGTACCACTGTTGCCGGTCTGGATTGCTGCCGTTTTGTGCGAGGCGGCGTGTTATCCTTTTCGCATTCATCCGCCGCTTTA
The DNA here is from genome assembly GCA_002085355.1 of Candidatus Zhuqueibacterota bacterium 4484_87. Classification (GTDB taxonomy): domain Bacteria; phylum Zhuqueibacterota; class Zhuqueibacteria; order Thermofontimicrobiales; family Thermofontimicrobiaceae; genus 4484-87. The sequence goes on from NATN01000014.1 coordinate 26,524, forward strand.
TCGCAGGAGACTGGAATTTTTTACCAAAGATCGGGCGTTCGATATTTCCAAAGCCAAGCAGCTATTGGGCTATAATCCGCAAGTCTCCTTGAGAGAAGGTTTGAAGATAACGGCTGATTGGTATCGAGAAAATAATTTACTTTAATTTTAATAGAGAAAATTTATGGCAAAAGAAAAGTTAACTCAAGGATCGGAGCGAGCAGCGAAGAAAAATCCGCGGCGACATTTATTCACGCTGATTAAAGGAATCATCAGTGCGGCGTTGATTTATTATTTGCTGAGCCGGACAAATTTGTCAGAGATCTGGGCTGCAGTCAAGTCCGCTGACCCGTGGATTTTGCTGCTGTCGTTTTCTTTGCATGCTGTTGGATATTATGCGAGTGCCTATCGCTGGCGAGTACTTGCGCTGGCACAGGGAATGGATTTGCCGGTTTCATATCTTGTGGAATCCTATGCCGTGGCGATGTTTTTCAATAATATTTTGCCATCCACCATTGGCGGAGATGCGGTTCGCGCTTACGATTCCTGGCGAAAGGGATTTCCAAAATTGAAGTCAATCGCCACAGTCGGCGTGGAGCGTTTCATCGGTATGTTCGCACTGGTCGTTTTTGCGATTATCGCAGTGGCGTTGACCCGGGAAATCAGCCAGCGTGTGCCATTGTTGTGGCTATGGGTCGTGTTGTGTTTTGTGCTTATGTGGCTCGTGTTACAAGGGATTTTTCTCCAGCAGGGCAAAGCGCGAATTTTGGCCCGGATTTTTGAACTCCCGGGATTTGGAATTTTCAAAAAAATTGTCAACAAATTTGCCGGTGCTTTTGTGAATTTAAAGGGAAAAAATAAAGCGCTGGTGATTTCGCTGCTTCTTTCGTTGTTATTGCAAATTAATGTTATTTTTCATTACTATTTGATTTCAGAGGCGATGGGATTAAATGTTCCTTTCATCAAATTTTGGATCATTATCCCCATTGCGCTTTTTCTACAAATGATCCCTCTCTCTGTGAATGGTATAGGGATCCGGGAGAATCTGTACGTATTTTTTCTGGGCCTGTACGGCGTGACAACAGCAGAGGCGATTGCATTTTCATGGATTGCATATTCCATGATTTTGGGGTTGGGAATTTTTGGCGGTATTTTATATATTTTTAGAAAAGAAGGAAAGATTGATAAAACTTTTTTGGAAAAGGAGAGCGAAATGGCAACAACCGAAACAAAGACCAGAGAGGAAATTTTAGATACGCAAAAAGAATTACTCGATCAAAAAAAATCAGCAATGGCAAAATATCAGGAACTGGTTTTAGGGAAAAAAGGCATCTGGAATCTGATAAAATATGAATTGGTAATGACGCTGACGAATTGGGTTCCTGGCGCGCTCGGATTGGTGCTGAGAAAAAAGCTTTATCCTGTTATTCTGGGTAGCGTTGGTAGGAATGTTGTTTTCGGCACGAATATCGCCATCCGTCATCCACACAAAATTCACATCGGCGACAACGTTGTCATTGACGATCACTGCGTGCTGGACGCTAAGGGCGACGGCAACAAAGGAATTAAAATCGGAAACGGCGTTTTTGTCGGAAGAAACACAATTTTGACCTGCCATGACGGAGACATCGTTCTGGAAGACAACGTGAATATCGGTTTCAATTGCGTGATTTCTTCGCTGGGATCTATCGTGATCAAAGAAAATCATCTCATGGCAGCGTTCTGTTATCTCGTCGGTGGTGATCATGTAGCTGATCGCACGGACATTCCGGTGCTCTATCAGGGCAGGACGGCAAAAGGCATTGTGCTAGAAGAAAACATCTGGCTTGGCGCAGGCGTAGCAGTTCTGGATGGCACTCGAATCGGAAGAGACTCCATTGTCGGGGCGCACGCAGTTGTGAGCGGTGATATTGATCCCTACTCCATCGCCGTGGGCATTCCGGCGAAAACAATCCGCGATCGGAGAAACGGACAGAAGGAAGAAGAAAAATAACAAGGGTATTTGCACTTTAGGAGCAGGAAATGATTGCGGGAATTTTATATAAAAACAGAGAAAGAACAGCAGAAAAAGAAGATGTGATATCTCTTTTGAAGCAAAAGACCAACGATACGTCTTCAATCGAAATTGTAGTTAATAAAAATTTAGGGATGGGATTTGCATCAGATAATGTTCAGACAATGGATCGAGCAACAAATCTCTGGCACAACAATAATGATACGGTGACGGTTTTGTTTTCCGGGCATGTTTACAACCAGAATAAATTTCCGGAAATCGACAATGGTAATATGCCGATGGGAAGGGTTTTGTACGAGCGATTCAAGGAAGCCGGAGTTGATTTATTTGATCAGATAAACGGCAATTACGCTCTCTGCCTGTGGAATAGTGAAACGCAGCAATTTTTTCTGACGCGAGATCATCTCGGCGTTGAGCCGCTTTATTATTTTGAAAATGATGAGCTAATCGTATTCGCTTCGTCAATGGATGTGCTGCTACGCCATCCGGAAATAAAAGCGGAAATTGATTTTGAAGCGGCGTACCGCTACTTGCTTTTCAATTATAATCCCGGAACGAATACTTTTATTCGAGGGGTGAAGAAACTTCGTCCGGGATATTATTTCAAATTTGCAAATGGAGACGGGCAGACAGAACGGTATTGGTTTTTGTCGTTTCAGGCGGATAAAATTTTGCAGGAAGAGGAATACGTTGCAGAATTACTCCCAATGATGCGCGAAGCAGTGAAAATCAGGCTGGAGCAGAGCGATAGCCACGGTGCGTTTTTGAGTGGCGGCATGGATTCGAGCTCAATTGTCGGGCTCATGAGCCCGATAGTGAAGGGCGATGTGCACACGTTTTCATTTCGTTGCCGGGGAAAATCTTTTGACGAATCCCATTATGCGCAAATTGTTTCTGATCGTTACGGCACAAAACATCACTTGGTGGAATATTCGCCGCAAGAGGTGCTTTCCATTGAGGAAATTGTAAGTCTCATGGACGAGCCGTTCAGTGACATCGGCATTGAAGTCGCGTCGTACATTCTGGGCAAAGAGGCTCAAGGAAAAACTAACTACGTCCTCACCGGCGATGGCGGCGACGAACTTTTTGCAGGCCATCCGGTTTATCAGGCGGATCAGGTAGCGCAGAAATTTTCCCGCCTGCCTGTAGCAGTACAGAAGATGTTCACCAGTATTTTTCGTCTTTTCCCTGATACAGAGAAAAAGAAAAGTTTTGCTGTAAAAGCTCAGCGCTTTGCCTACAGCTATCAATTTCCCGAAGAATTGTTCAGCAATCGCTGGCGGATTTATTACACGGACAAAGAATTCAAACAGTTGCTGAAAAACGATTTGCACGACGAGCTGACACACGCCGATCCGTTGGGGGAAATTATAAGCATTTACAAAGAGGCGGATGGCGGTGATTTTCTGAGTAAAACGCTTTACGGCGATTATCACACTGTAGTGAGTTTCTATTTGCGCCGGATGCAACTTTTGCGGGCATTTGGGATTGAGGGAAGATTTCCCATGTTTGATCCCCGCCTGGTGGAATACGCAGCGAAAATTCCGTCTGATTTGAAGTTGCGCGGTTCGGAGACGAAATACATTCTCCATAAAACTATGACCGGCGTGTTGCCCGATGAAATTGTCTTTCGCAAAGACAAATTGGGACACAGTGTGCCTTTCAAAAACTGGCTTCGCGACCAACAGCAGATAAAATCCTTTGTTACAGATGTGTTGTCCGAAGAAACGGTTCGTAGGCGGGGTTTATTCAATTACAAATTTGTAAGTGATTTATTGGAAGAACATTTCAAGCGTACAAAAAATAATTCCCATCGCATCTG
>NATN01000147.1 GCA_002085355.1 Candidatus Zhuqueibacterota bacterium 4484_87
CTCCGCAAAATGCCACATTCGATGTTGTGGGCGACATTGTTAACGACCAAGTCTGGTTTTCCCGCGATGTTCGCACCATCAAGGCGAACGTTTCCGTAAAAAATGCGACCCTGACAATAGAAGCCGGAGCAACTATTTTATTTGAAGCCGGAGCCTCGCTCACCATCGGAGATAGCGCGAGAATCATTGCTGACGGCAGCGACGAACCGATTGTTTTCACCGGCGCAGTAGAAGCGCCCGGATTCTGGAAATTCGTTCGCTTCTCGCCCGGGAGTTTAGCCGACAGCAGCCAACTCATCCGTTGCCATTTTAAATTCGGCGGAGGCGATTCGCTTTTGGCGGCGACAATCATCTGTGACAACAGCGATCCGCTCATTTCCCACTGCACTATCATAGACGGCGCCAGCAATGGCGTGATCTTTCTTGGTAATTGCCAGAATGCCTCTTTTTTTGAAAATACAATCAAAAATTGCCAGGGCGCTCCGGTCTTAATCGACGCAGCAAATGTTGCAGCGCTGGGAACAAACTTTTACGCTGACAATACCGACAATGTCATTCGCATCGGCGATGGCCAAATCAGTAAAGATGTCGTCTGGTATCCTCAGGATATTCCTTACTGCTGCTCACAGGGAATTGATTTAAAAAACGCCCACTTGACTTTGGCGCCGGGATCCACGCTACAATTTGAAGCCGGACAAAGCTTCCGCGTGAGCGACTTTGCCAGCCTTACAGCAGATGGCAGTTCTGAAGAAATCACATTCACAGCGCGTGACAGTGCCGGTTGGCAGGGACTGATCATCGAGGAAAATGCAAATGGCGCTGATATAAAAATTGCCCGGTGCACAATTGAAAAAGGCGGCACTGGTGAGGACTTTTCTGCTAATATTGTTGTTAAAAATAATGGCGCGGATATTTATAGCTGCAAAATATTGGATAGCCGCGGCTGTGGAATTTATTTCACAACAAAAAACTTTGCCGGAGAATTTGCCAATAATTTTTTCGATGGCAATCAATACGGTGCTATTTGCCTTCCGGCGACTGCAGTGGATAAATTATCGCCACAGGTTTACGGTACCGCAGGAAATAACAATATTATCGTCCGCGGCGGAACAATTGAGGGACTCATTCAGTCAAATTCCTACTGGGAAAATACAAATACGCAATACGAAATTGCCGGAGTTGTCCGCGTCGAAAATGCGACCCTGACCATCGAAGCCGGGACAAATTTTCTCATGCGGCAGGACGCAGAATTTGACATCGGGAATCAGGGCGGACTCATCGCTGATGGAAGTCAGCAAATAATTATTTTTTCCGGACAACAGCAGTCGCACGGCAGTTGGCGCCAAATTTATTTTTCTCCCAATGCGAATGCCACTAATTGCCAGTTGATCAATTGCCATATTTTGTACGGCGGCGCCAATCAAGTTCTGCCCGGAATGATTTACTGCGACCAAATTTCGCCGATTATCAGAAATTGTTACATTGGATTCAGCGCCACGTATGGTATTTATTTGTACGGCTCTGTAACATTGCCGGAATTATCTACAAATCATTTTTCCCATAATATGTACGGAGACGTTTTTCCAGCACCATAATTCACGTTTAAAAAATCGAAATCGTACCGGAGACTGAAGAGGAGATGAAATCTGTTTTAGATCGCGTTTTTTCATTACGATTGGAAGAGTTAATCGCTATTTTGTTCTTTGTACCCATGGTATTTTTAACCACCCGGGCATATTACTTTTTTGCAGTCCAGGGAAAAGTGCCGCACCGCATTCAGGGTGACATGCATCGCATCTGGATCACGGTGTTGGTTTTTGTCCTTTTCCTGATGCTGGTGAAATACAAACCGGAGTGGCGTTTTTTTCGTGATTGGCTGCCTTTCGGCTTTTGTATAGCAATATACACCAATTTGCACGATACCGTGCATTTTGCAAATGCCGCGGATGTGCAACATATTTTGATACAGATTGACCAGTGGATGTTTGGTGTGCAGCCGTGCGTCTGGGCTGAGCGCTTCATCCATCCGGTGTTGACAGATATTTTCATCCTCGCTTATGCAAACTATTTTGTCATCAACATCATTGTTGTGCTTGTGCTCTATTTACAAAAGCGCTATCAGCCGTTTCGCTACGTCATGTTGACAACAATTGTGACATACTACATCGCCTATTTTTTATTCATTATTTTTCCGGCTGCGCCGCCGCGCATCGTGCTCAAGCCGATGTTCACCGTTTCGCTCCACGGTCAACTCATGGAGCCGATTAAACATGCTATAGAAGTTTCAGCCCAGGACAGCCGCGGCGCATTTCCATCGCTGCATTGCGCAGTCAGTTTTGTGTCGTTGTTTTTTGCCTATCGCTACATCAAATGGCTTTTCTGGGTGTTGATTCCCATGGTTGCCATGCTGGTTATCTCAACTGTTTATCTGCGGCACCATTACGTGATCGACCTGATCGCCGGACTTGCGCTGGGTGCTTTCACCTTTTGGATTGGTCCGAAGCTGGAAAACTGGTGGAAAAATTTAAGTACGAAACACAGACAACAGGAAGAAAAAGCATAATTTCGTGGCAAAATAGCTTTGCGGATTGATTCAATGTAAAAAATTCTTAAAAAATACAAGCTAAAGAAAAGCAAAGCACCAGGAAAAAAGTCATTCATTCTCAAATAGTAAAAAATTTGTATTTTCGTTTTCTGGCAGCAAATAAAGCAAAGGAATCATAGATGGACATTTCAGACAGATTATCTGACCGAGCAAAAGACAAAAAACCATCGCCTATTCGTGAACTTTCCGGAAAATATCTTCCAATTGAAGGGTTGATTTCCCTCGGCGGTGGTTATCCGAATCCGGCGACATTTGTTTTTGAACAGTTGGAAATTGGATTCAAGGATGGTACGCAATTTCAAATCACTGGCGGCGAACTCATCGGTGCGTCACAGTATGGGCCTTCGGATGCACAGCCGCTATTGAAAGAAAAATTGCTGGAGTGGCACAGTTTTAAAGATGGCATACAATTGCACAAAGATCAACTGGTCGTTTTGAACGGCAGCCAGGAAGGCTTGTTCATCATGGCGTATCTTTTCACAAATAGTGATGACAGCATCATTATCTCCGAACCCAGCTATCCGGGAACGCTTTCCGCATTTCAGTCTTTCTGCAAAAACTTTATTCCCATCCCCATCGATGCGGATGGTTTGCAGACAGATGTCATCGAAGAAAAACTGGAAAATATTGTCCTGACAGGTGAAAAACTCCCCAAGCTCATTTACACAAATCCCAACGGGCACAATCCGGGCGGCGTCACGTTGTCCCTTGACCGGCGAAAACACCTCATCGAAATTGCCAACAAATTTGATCTGCTCATTCTGGAAGATGATCCGTATCAATTGTTGAATCTCGACAACGATAAAAGTCTGCCAACAGTGCAATCCCTGGACACAGAAGGAAGGGTCATCAGGCTTGACAGTTTCTCTAAAATATTCGCTCCCGGCCTTCGCATCGGCTATGCAACAGGTCCCGCGGACATTGTGCGTCAGTTTGTCATGTTCAAACAATCGGCTAATTTGCACACCAGTAGTTTTATTCAAATTATTTTGCAGCGTTATCTGGAAAAATCCGGCTTTGATGGATTTCGCCAGACCATTAAAAAAAATTGTCTGCTTTATCGCCGCAACCGTGACGCCATGGTCGCAGCAGTAAAAAAATACCTGCCGTCAGAAGTCAAGTACAACGTACCATCATCCGGTATGTTTATCTGGTTTGAAATGCCCGAAAATTTCAATGCAGAAATAATGATAGAAAAATACGCTGAAGAAATGAAAGTCCTGCTTGTCCCCGGCAGTGCGTTTTCCGCCAGAGGACATTTGAAAAATTTTATGCGCGCCAGCTTTAGCATGGCAACGCCGCAACAGATTGAAGAAGGAATCAAGCGGTTTGCTGAAATGATCAGACGGGAAATCGAATCATAGCTTTCAAAAGACACTTGATTCGGTGATGTTAAAACAATAAGTCAATGAGGAATAAATTATGCTTCAAGATACGGAAAATCCCTGGAAAATCTTTGCCAGTCAAATTAACGCCCAATATTCTATCAGCGAAGAAGGCACATCGCAGGTGATCGGAGAATATCGCGATTACAAATTTCAATTGAAAATCGTTTTCATTCAAGCTGCGCCGAAAGTCAATCTTTTTCTCACTCATTTCGACTTGTTTTTGCATGAACCGACCGAACTGAAGCTGAAAATTTATCGCGAAGGCATCATTCAAAAACTGACAAAGCTATTTGGCACGAAAGATATTATTTTCGGGGACAGGACATTTGACAAACGCTACATCATCGAAGGATCCCACGAGGACAAAATAAAAACGCTCATCACACCGAAAATTCGTGCGACGATCATCGAATTGGGCGAAATTATGATCATTCTCGACGGCAAAAAATTCAGCTACGAACAATCGGGCAAAATTATCGATATTCAAAAATTGTATAAAGTTCTGGACCTGCTGGTTGAACTGGCAAACGGTGTACAACAGTAAAACTTATCAGAATGTTTATCATTATAAGCCGCGCATTCCACAAACAGACAATTTTAAAGTCCTTAAAATAATTGATACACCAGAGAGATGATAGCTGCCAGCAGGGCTATGAGCGATAAAACAATGGAAATGGAGGAGCTTTTTTTCGAAGATGACTCTTCCTGTATTGTATCCAAAGATGCAATTTTTTCCTCAAGGCTCTCTACCTTCTGCTTCTGCTCTGCAATAATTTCCTTCACTGCCGATGCTTGCTGCCGTGAAAGATCGATCAGCCGCTGAATTGCATCGCGCGGCACAATCTCAAAATCATCTTCTTCCAAAAGTTTGTTCTCTTTGATTTGAACAGAGTCGGTTTCCTTTGGGGACTCGACATCTTCAGGGATGTGTTTTATTTTTTCCTGAATCTCTTCAAATTTCCGGGCGATTTCCGCTGAAAAATTTTCATGCCGACGATCAATCTCCCGAACCGCCTGAGTCACGCGCTCTCCCAACATGCGAATGCCTTCAATTAACTCCTGGCGCAATTTATCAGGGGAAAATTTTTTTAACTCAGAAAAATGAGCAAGCTTATTCTCTAACGTACGAATTGCAGTTTGCTGCTCTTTTTGCATGGCCTCCATTTTTCTGATCTGATCCCGCAATTCGTGAATCAGTTCTTCAGAGCTTTGTTTCACAGCAAGAATTTCCTCTTCCTGACTGGAACGCGGCATAAATTCTCCTTTCTAACAATCGGGTCATTCCTCTTCATCCAGCAAATGACCGGCTTTCTTTTTTTTTGTTTCCAGATAATATTTGTTGAATCGGTTTGGCGTGACAATCACAGGTTCGCGGTCTACTACTTTAATACCATATTTTTCCAATCCTTCAATTTTTTTGGGATTATTAGTGTACAAGATGACTGATTTGATATTCAGCAAGCGAATCATGGCGGCAGCTATTTCATAATCGCGCATTTCGTCGGGGAAACCCATCGCCTGATTTGCCTCAATTGTGTCCAATCCCTGCTCCTGCAAATGATAGGCTCGAATTTTATTTGCCAGACCGATGCCTCTGCCCTCTTGTTTCAGATAAAGCAACGCTGCGCGCTCCATTGTTGAAAATTTCTTCAGCGCATATTCCAACTGTTCGCGGCAGTCGCAACGCAGCGAACCGAAAATGTCACCTGTTTGACACTGGGAATGAATGCGAACCGGTACTTCCTCAGCGCCGGCAAGTACACCGCGAGTGACTGCCAAATGTTCCTTCCCATCCCTATTATTCTGAAAAACGGAAATTTCAAATTCACCAAAAATGCTCGGCAAATAGGCTTTGGAAACCATGGCGATACACAGTGCATCATCAGCACAATATCCTCCCATGGCAGCACAATAATAAGCAGGAGAAATCAATTTACCTTCTTTCTCCAGTTTTTTTATCAATTCATTTCGTTCGCCAACAAATCGGCAGGAATGGTTCATCTTGATTTTCTCTTCATCCATCAAAAGACTCTCCGTTTCTATCTTTTCAATTCTACAACCGTCATACCTGTATCGCCTAAACTCCACTCCGGATAATGATGACTCTTCACGTGGGGATGCCTGTCCAGAAAGCGAAAAATGCCTTGGCGCAACCTGCCGGTTCCTTTCCCGTGGATGATATACACTTGTTCCATTCCTGACAAAATTGCCTCATCCAAAAATTTATCGACAATTTCAATCCCCTCTTCCACGCGCATACCGCGAATGTCGATCTCTGTCGTTTTTATTGGCTCGATTTTCGCATTTATTTTGACCCGCCCTGGTTTTGATTTTGCCTTTTGTGATTTTTTCACAGAAAAAAGTTCATTCAAAGGTGCCTTGATTTTGACCTCGCCGGTCTGGATTAAAACCCGTGCCGAGGCGTCCGGCTCCGACAAAACCACGCCGCTGGCACCATAAGGTTCCCAAAAAACTTCCTCGCCAAGCTTCACCGAAGATAGCGGTTTTTTTTTGCTTTTTTCTTCTCTATTCTTTTGAGAAACAACTTTTTTATCAGCTTTGATCTTTGCCTGTTCCTGCTGCAAAGTTTGTTTTGCTTCGCGAATGGCTTCCCGACTCGCTTGCTGCTCCTTAATTTGCCGAATCAGCCGCTCCATTGTGGTATTGGCATCACGCAAAACCTGTTCCGCCTTCTCCAATGCCTCTTTTTTTAACTTTTTCTCATTTTGCTTTAGTTCATCAACTTTAGCTTCGTATAATTTTTTCATTGCCGCCAATTGGCTCTCTTTGACGGACAATTCCCCGGTAAGATTTTGATATTTTTGTAACCGCTCATCCAAATCAGCCAGCAGATTTTCCAATTTGCTCTTGTGTCCGCCAACAAGTTCGCGCGCTCTGTGCAATACCGCAGAATTCAATCCCAGCCGATTGGCAATTTCATAAGCGTAGCTGGATCCCGGAATTCCCACCCGAAAACGATAGGTTGGCTGCAAAGTCTCCCTATCAAATTCCATGGAACCGTTTTCCACCTCCGGAGTATCGTGCGCAAAAACTTTCAATGCCCCTTGATGCGTGGAAACCAGTGTGAGGCAACCTCTTTT
>NATN01000148.1 GCA_002085355.1 Candidatus Zhuqueibacterota bacterium 4484_87
GGTCCCAGCCTTCGATGAATTGTCCCAGACCAAAGCGGGCTTGATCGGCAATGACTTTTGCTCTTTCAAAATACGGCGTTCCCAGCAGATGGCCGAATTTGTCCATCTCTTCACCGATGACGATATAAGTGAAGAAATCGAGCAAGCTGGTCAGCGAATCCCAGGTGTTTTCGTTGTGCATGGGAATTTCGCCCTTCTGATATTCCATGCGGCAACGTTTGTCCGTGTATTGCACGTCTGAATTGTTAGAGACAATAATCTGCAATTTATAGCGATCTTCGTAGCTGACGCTGATATCTTGCATCAAAATCTGAATAGTCAGCGGCAGTTCACCAACGAATTCGTCTTTTGTCCATTGAAAATTATTGAAATAGTCATTTAAAATTTGCTGAAAATTTTGCAGCTTTTCCCTTTTTTCGTCGGGCAGAGCATCCAATTGCACCTGCACGTCAGCGCGTACGACCTGTGCGACGAGACGCGTGCCCGGCTGCATCAGCAACATGAAAAGTAAAGAAAATAAAAAATAGCGACTATTTTTTAAAAGTTGTGAACGGTTTTGCATGTAAAAACCTCCGGTTCATATTGTGTACCAATACAAGATAGCAAAAATTCAGTCTATAATCAAGCGAAATATTCCACTATGAAAAAACATCTTTTTTGGACTCTTTGTTCCCTTTTTCTTTTAACACGGGCCACTTTTGCCGGCTTTGAGCTCACTCCCCACAGCGCTCGCGCTGGTGCGATGGGTTTCACCACGGCAGCGTTGAAAAACAATCCTGAATCTGTTTTTTCAAACATGAGCACTCTTGCAAATTTTAACCAAAAGGCGGTCTCCTTTTTATATTCCAGACCTTACGGCATGAAAGAGCTTGATTTGGCGGCATTCTCCGCCGTACTTCCGATGAGACAGGGCGCTGTCGGCATCGGTTTTTCCACTTATGGATTTGAACTTTATCAGGAACAATCAGTTCTGTTCAGTTACAGCCGCCGCATCTCCGAGTCTTTCTCTCTTGGCGCCAGTATTCATTACATGAAGCTACAAATTAAAAACTATGGTTCGGACTATTCGCTGGCATTTGATCTGGGATTTGCCGTCCAATTGTCGGAGCAAATCAATTGGGGCTTTTACAGCACAAATGTTAATCGAGCAAGATTTAGTCGTAACAGGGACCTACTCCCGCAAAGTTTTTCATCGGGTATCAGCTATCAACCGCTGGGGAATCTTCTCATCAACATTGACATTTTCAAAGAAATCTCTTTTCCTGTCGAACTGCGAACCGGATTCGAATACGTCTTTTGGGACAAAGTCAGCTTCCGCAGCGGTATGATTTCCGATCCGGCGCATTATTGTTTCGGATTTGGGTTCCGATTTCACCGATTCCAATGCGACTACGGCGTTATGTTTCATCCCCAACTCGGAGCGACCCATCAATTTTCAATTGAAATAAATTTTCCTCGTGGGAATTGAGTGACCATGAAATCTATGTGGCTGACATTCATTTTTGTCTTTTTTGTGGGCATTTCCAGCATTCTGGCGCAGCAGGAAAATGTGGAGCAACTGCTTGAAAATCTGGATGAATTCTCGGACAACCACGAATTACTGGAATTGCTCAACGACCTTCGGGCGCATCCGCTGGACTTAAACCGCGCCAGTGCAGATGAATTGAAGCGGCTGCCCTGGATTTCAGATGTGCTGGCAAGGGACATTGTTACTTTCAGGAAAAAACACGGAAAATTTCAATCATTGAAGCAACTCGAAGAAATACCGGAGATTGATCCGGAATTACTCCCTCTGATCAGTGAATTCCTGACAATTGATGAACGCAAACATAGCCCGGAGATATCGCTGGCATTGCGGTCCCGGATTTTCAGAAAACTTCAGCAAAGTCAGGGTTATCGTGATGGCAGCTATTACCCTTCGCCGGAAAAAGTTTACAATCGCCTCACAATCAACTATGGCGAAACTATCCGCGTTGGCGCGCTGCTGGAAAAAGACGCCGGAGAAAAAAATCTGTCTGATTTCCAATCCTATTATTTTGAATTTTCTCCCAATGCATCGTGGAAAATTATTGCTGGCAACTATTTGCTGGAATTTGGTCAGGGACTCGTTTTTTGGAATCCTTATGCAAGCTACAAAAGCATTCAACCTGTCTATTCAGCAAAAAAGAAAGGCGGTTCTCTACGGCCCTATCGGCTGGTGGACGAAAATGCGTCACTCCGCGGCATTGCTTATCAGTTTTGCGCAAAATTCTACCAAATCACCCTATTTTCATCTTTGCAAAAGCTGGACGCCACTCTTGACAAGACCAACGATCAGGTTGTCAATTTTTACGAAGCCGGCTACCATCGCACGGAAAACGAACTCGATAAAAAAGATCAGTTGCAAGAGCAATTGTTTGGTTCCCGCATGCAAATCATGCCCAACCCTAATCTGACGCTGGGCATCACCGGCTATTTCAGCAAATTTAATCGCCAATTTACAGCAACTGACCGCGAAAGATACCGTTTCGCATTCACCGGAAAGGAAAATCAATTAGTAGGATGCGATGTGAATTACATTTTGGGCGATTGGAATTTTTTCGGTGAATTTGCGCGCTCTGGCAATAACGGTTTCGGCGCGGTCGCGGGTGCTGTTTTTGATACGCGCCATTTGGACATGGCTGTATTGTTTCGCAACTATGCCCGAAATTTTCATTCGTTTCATGGCAGCGGATTTGGCGAACACGGTGACGAACTGCAGAACGAGCGGGGGCTCTATTTAGGGTTCCGATTCAAGATTTTGAAAAATTTAACGTTGTCGCTCTATCAGGATCAATTTTATTTCCCGTGGCGAACCTATTCTATCCCTGAACCAGCAGGCGGAGCCGACTATCTGACTGCTCTGGAATATAAACCGATGCGGCGGACAAAAATTTATGTGCATTTCAAACATCGCCGCAAGCCTACGCTGAAAGCAATTCAGACGGAAACAAGTGGAGCAAACGATTGGGTGATTGCAAAACAACAGTCTAACTTGCGCTGTCAATTTGAGTTCAAACCGCTGAGCAAAATGAATCTCCGTTTTCGTTTTGAAAAAAGCTGGGTCTCGTTTCCCGATTATCCTCCGGTACGAATGAACCCGCCGACAAATTTATCAGGCGTGCTTCTCTATCAGGAAATCAGTTACCAATGGCGGCGAAAGATAAGCCTTTCCGCGCGAATCACGTTTTTTGACACAGACAGCTATGAAAGCCGGATCTATCAATTTGAAAGAGACGTGCCCGGCGTCTTGACGAATCAGATGCTTTACGGACAGGGCAGCCGCTTTTATCTTGTCTGCCGCTACACCTTCGCCCCATTCGCCGCTGTTGCTGTGAAATTTGGTTCCACACATTACTATTTCCGCAATTCCATCGGAACTCAGTCGGACATGATCGCTGGAGATCAGCTTTCGACGATTGCGGTTCAATTGCAATCTAAATGGTAAATTTTAAGGAACATTCCCGCGTCTGAGAATGTTTAACAAAGCGTTCACAATGGTATTTATGCCACTTTTTAAAAATTAATTCGTTCAACTAAATTTTTGTGAAAATAATACTTGATTTCATTGATAAAATTTGATATATTTCATGAAGTTAACCCTCTAACCTCATAATTTTAATTGAGTTCCTATGAAAACCATTAGTTCATCTATTCTTCAACTGTATTCGAAGTTACACAAAAAAGAATCGATTGTTAATTTCAACACGGCATTGACATCAGCAAAATCGGTGCTCATTTTTATGCCTGAAAAAGTAGAAGATTTCAGCGCAGCTAAGAATTTTCTCAGAAAGTTCAAGCAGGAGCTCCCCGGGAAAAAAGTCGTCATTTGCACTCAACAACAAGAGATAAACATCGAAAAAAATTCTCATATTGATGGCATAATATTTGTAACTTCCGACGATGTCAACTTCTTTGGGCTTCCCCGAAAAAAGTTGACACAAAAAATTGCGGCAACGAATTTCGACATGATTCTTGATTTGAATCAGGATTTTCAGCCGGTCAGTAGTTATCTGAGTCGAAAAAGCAATGCACCTCTCAAGGTTTGCCTGTATAACCAACAAAAAGAAGCATTTTACAACTTTGCTTATCGGACAAGTGTACAGTTCAATCTTGAAGAACAATATAATCGATTGGTTCATTTTTTGGGTCGGTGCGTGCAATAAATAGCCCCTTGTGTCACATGGTGCTGTACAAAGAGACTCCTGACTGGCAAGCATGTCAGTTGCCGGGACTTGCGTTTCAGTTGCGGAATAAGCGAGGATTTTTCCTGCGCTGGATCGTGCATCTTTTTTGAGGGAGTGACAGCACCATGGCTGAGACTTTTGACCACATAAAAAGCCAACTGCAGGAGCTTGAAGAAAAATCCCCGGAAATCCAGGAACTGACCCAATCGTTGAATCAACGGCTACTGGAGCTGTATTCGCTCTATCAAATTGGGTTAGCTTTGAGCACAACGCTGGATCTTGACGAAATATTCAAACTTTTCAAAAGAATATTCCAACAAACGCTCAAAGTTGACGGATTTGGCATTTTATTGATTGATAATGCTCTTTCAACACTTAAACTGCACACTTCGTTCGGATTGCCGGCAAACTCTGCTAAGGCAAAAACCTCTTTCAAATTTGGCGAAGACGCTTTTGGCGAAGCGCTGATGTATGAAAAAATCATCCATATTCCAGACATCAGCAAGCAAAAACGCTACAGCTTTTTCAAAGACGGTACAAAATCCGGTTCATTTCTCATCATACCGTTATTTTTGCGTAAAAATAATCCCGTGGGAATTTTGAGCCTTTATCGCTACAAAAGCAATGCTTTTACGCCAAATGAAATTTCCCTGCTTGAAAAAATCGGCGAAGAAATAGCGAAAGTCATTGACAAGACTCTGCTCTTTCGACAGACAAAAGAGTTGTCGATTACTGATGAATTAACAGGCCTCTACAACCGGCGCTATTTCAAAGAGCGATTTGAGCGGGAAGTTGGGCGCGCACAACGGTACCATCGGACACTGACCGTTCTGATGATTGACATTGACTTCTTCAAAAATTTCAACGATGTAAACGGTCATTTGATGGGTGACGAAATTTTAAAGCGAGTAGCGCATACGCTGGAATCCAATATTCGTAAAGCGGATATTTTGGCGCGCTATGGCGGCGAAGAATTTGTCATCATTCTGCCCGAAATCGACAAAGATCACGCCATGCAGGTAGCGGAAAAATTACGCGCAACGATTGACAGAAAGCGATTTCCCAAGCAGGAAAATCAACCGAATAAAAACCTCACCATCTCAATCGGCGTGGCATCTTTTCCCGGGGACTCCACGGAGGCGCGTGAGTTGCTGGACTTTGCGGATCGGGCACTTTATCGCGCCAAGGCCGAAGGGCGAAATCGCATTGTGGCTTTTGACTCGTCTCTGCAAAGCCATCAATATTATTATCCCAAAGTCCCTGATATCAATTCCTGACGATTTCCGCCGAGATTATGCAATTCGTGACGTTCGTGCGGGCAAATTTTATCGCTATTTTTGGAAAAGCCGGTGCCATTTTCAGCACCGGTTTTTAAATGTAGCGCAAAAACACGTGAGTGTGATACGGATTGGCGAGAATAGTTTTTTAAATTTTGATTTTGAGAATAATGGAACATGGACATTTCATTTTCAGTTAAAATAAAAATTTAACTTAAATTGGAATGAACAAATCGAGAAAAGATGAGAATCACTGGCACTGATGATAAAATAAAAATATTTCTATTTATTTTAATTCCCATAATTCTCTTTCTGCCGCAAATTATCTTTACCTTCCCCAGAAATTACAATATTCTCCATATCAAACTCCAATTATCATTTAATTTAAAAAATCGATCTTTTTCCGCCGAGGAAAATTTGAAACTCACCCCGCTGTGCGACAATTTCACTGCGCTGAATCTTCACGCAAAAAATATGAGCATAAAAAGCGTCACCTTTTCTGACGGACAAAAACTATCGTTCAGTTACGATTCCTCAAAATTGTCAATCTCTTTGCCGGAAAAATTTTCTACGCGTGATACATTAACTTTTATCATTCGCTATTTCTCCATTCCTGAAAAAGGCATCTATTTCATGCCCGTGCGCACGAAAGAATTTGCTTCACTGCAAATCTACTCGCACTCCGAGCCCGTGGATGCGCGCTATTGGTTCCCCTGTTACGATGCACCGGAAGAAAAAGTGACCAATGAGATTATCGCTACTGTTCCCGATTCTTTTTTTGTGCTTTCCAACGGAAGACTGCTGAAAAAATTCCACGACAGCAGGACGTCCGCCACTACTTTTCATTGGCTGCAGGATAAGCCGCACTCTATTTATCTGATTTCCTTTGCCGCCGGAAAATACACGGAAATCCGCGACCACAGCGGCAACACACCGGTCTATTACTATGTTTATCCGCACCAGCGGGAACTGGCAAAATTTTCTTTCGCTAAAACGCCAAAAATGATTCGTTTTTTTGAGGATACTTTCAACTATCCTTTTCCCTGGGACAAGTATGCGCAAATTATCACGCACAAATATCCGGCGGGCGGCATGGAACATACGACTGCTACCACGCTGACAGACCGCACCATCCACGATGCGCGCGCCCATTTGGACAGAGACAGCGACGAGCTTGTTTCGCACGAACTGTCGCATCAATGGTTCGGCGATCTGATCACCTGCAAAAACTGGCGGGACCTCTGGCTGAACGAAGGATTTGCCACTTATTCAGAAATTTTATTCACTGAATTTGATAAGGGCAAAGACGAAGCGGACTACGCTTTGTACAATGATTTACAATTTTACCTGGATATGGCTGATGAGAACTTCCCCCACCCCATTGTTTACGACGGTTTTCATTCGCCGGATGACATGTTTAATTTCATAGAATATCAAAAAGCGGCGTTGGTTTTGCATCAGCTTCGGCAAATCATCGGTGACACTTCTTTTTTTGATATATTGCATCAATTTTTGCATCGTTTCGCATTTCAATGTGTCGTCACTGAAGATTTCCA
>NATN01000149.1 GCA_002085355.1 Candidatus Zhuqueibacterota bacterium 4484_87
GAAATTGGTTTAGGTGCCCGTAAAGCAATCTACCGTCCTTTTCCTCAGGCAGTGCCCAGCGCCTACATCCGCAATGCTGAAGATTGTCTCGGCACCTTTCCCCTCGCCTGTTCCAAATGCGCCGATGTCTGTGAACGAAATGCGATCGACTACGATGATCAAGACCAAATCATCGAAGTGCGGGCAGGGTCAATTATCGTTGCCACTGGTGTTGATTACTATGATCCGCGCGAAGCAAGTGAGTTTGGCTATACACGATTCGAAAATGTCGTCACTAGCCTTGAGCTGGAACGAATTCTGTCTTCCGGCGGACCGACAGAGGGAGAATTAATCAAATTTACCGATCGCAAAACCCCGGAACAGATCGCTTTTATTCAGTGCGTCGGTTCAAGGAATATGAAACGAGATATTCCCTACTGCAGCCGAATTTGTTGTATGAACGCTATGAAAGACGCGCTGATCATCCACGAACACTTCCCTGACGCGGAGATGAAGATTTTTTACATCGATATTCGAGCTTTTGGAAAAGGGTTTGAGGAATTTTACGAACGTGCTGCCAATTTGGATAAATTATCATTTATCAATGCCAAGCCTTCGAAAATCGTTGAAGATCCTCAAACTGGAAAAACCGTGATTACTTATGAAAATATTCAAACCGGAAAAATCGAAAAAGAATACGTTGACCTTGCGGTTCTTTCTTCAGCGTTGATTCCGGCTGCCGGCAGTAAACAGTTAACTGAAATTCTGGGAATCGAAGTTGATAAAGACGGTTTTATAAAACAACTTGATCCCTGTTCCGCCCCATTGGACACCACGAGAGAAGGGATCTATGTGTGCGGTTGTGCTATAAGTCCCAAAGACATTACGGATTCCATTGCCGATGCTTCTGGTGCTGCCGTCCGGGCGGCTCGCCATGTCATGAAATATAAAATCGAGCGGGAGGAAGAAGAAATTCCTCAGGTGGAAACCAGCGGCGCTCCGAGAATCGGTGTTATCGTCTGTCATTGCGGAATCAACATTGCCGGCGTGGTCGATGTAAAACAGGTGGCAGATTATGCCAGTAAATTACCCCATGTTGTCTTTTGTGAAGATGTTCAATTTGCTTGTGCGGCAAGCACGCAACAGGAAATTCAAGATATTATTCATGAACACAATCTGAATCGGCTTGTGGTGGCAGCCTGTACTCCCAAAACTCATGAGCCCATTTTTCAGGAAACCGTTGCCAAAGCCGGATTGAATCCATATTTGTTTGAAATGGTTAATATCCGCGACCAGTGTTCCTGGGTGCATATAAATGAACCAGCAGCCGCTACCGAAAAAGCCAAAGATCTGGTACGCATGGCAGTGGCACGTAGCCGCAAACTCCAACCGCTGCAAATCAGAAAATTACCAGTAGAAAAAGATGTTTTAGTCGTTGGTGGTGGAATAACTGGAATCCAGACGGCGACTGATTTGGCGGGAAGAGGATTAAAAGTCTTTTTAATTGAAAAAAATCGTGAACTGGGCGGCAGAGTAAGCGATCTTTCCACTCTGTATCCCAGTTACAAAGCCGGTAGTCACCTCATTGAAAACAAAGTTAAGCAATTGGAAGAACTTGGGGTGAAAGTTTATACCGACACTGAGATCAGCGAGGTGAATGGGTTTGTGGGAAATTTTGAAGTCACTCTAAAATCCGGAACCGAACAGCTCGATCACGCCGAGCCACTAAAAGTCGGGGCAATCGTCGTTGCCACGGGTGCTAATCTTTACCATCCTGAACGTGGAGAAAACGGATTTGGTATTTTTACCAATGTTTTTTCCAATGAACAATTTGAGGAACTTATCTGGCGCGGCAAGCATCTTGAAATTGACGGGAAAAAGCCCAAAACAGTGGTTTACATCCAGTGTGTTGGCTCCCGCAATCCAAAGGGGAATCCAGGTTGTTCCCGATATTGCTGCCAGGCTGCAATTAAACAGGCAATCGCACTTCGGAAGATGGGGATTCAAGTCATCATACTCCACCGTGGCATTCGCGTGTACAGTCGCGGCGCGGAAGAAATGTATCGCGACGCGCGCGGAATGGGCGTTTTGTTTATTCCATACAGTTTTGACAAACCACCGCAATTTATTGGTAAAAAGAAAGCATCGTCAATTGTGGTGGAACACGCCAAAACTCAGGCAATAATCGAATTTCCGGCGGACGCGATTGTTCTGTCGCTGGGCATGGTACCACGAGAGCCGGAAAGCAGTTATATTGCTGAGCTTTTGAAAATCCAGCGCAGTTCAGATCGCTTCTTCATGGAACGGCATTCCAAGCTGGGGCCGGTGGAAACAGCAATGGAAGGAATTTTCGTCGCCGGTTGTGCCCAGGGGCCCAAAGATATTTCGGATTCTGTTTCTCAGGCATCAGCAGTAGCCGCCAAGGTTACTGCCCTGTTGAGCAGTGACACCATCAGTTTGGAACCAATTGTCTCCGCAGCCAGAGAAGACCTCTGTCGTGCCTGCGGAAAATGTGTGAAAGTGTGTGAATTTCATGCGCTGGAACTCCGCGAAAACCAAGCCGGCAACATGGTTGTTATGGTAAATGAAGCGTTATGTAAAGGCTGCGGCACTTGCGCTTCCATCTGTCCCACTGGCGCCATTGATATTCGACATTTTACCACAGACCAGATTGAAGCACAGATGGAGGCGCTGCTATTGGATTAGCATTAACAGGATATTTAAATAAACTAAAAATGCCATCGCAATTTGAATTTACGGAGTAATGTATGTCCCCAAAGAAAAAAGCTGAATCCCGAAAGGACTTCGAACCCAAAATTGTCGCTTTTTGCTGTAACTGGTGCAGTTACCCTGCTGCGGACGCTGCCGGTGTAAACCGGATCCAATACCCGCCGAACGTACGCATTATCCGGGTGATGTGTGGCGGCAGAGTTAATCCCTCTTTTGTTTTCAGGGCTCTGGAAATGGGCGCTGATGGCGTTCTGGTAGCAACGTGACATTTTCCGGACTGCCACTATATGTTTGGCGCCCGCCGGGCGGCGGAGACATTTGAAAAAATTGAAAAAATGGCAGCGCTGCTGGGAGTGGAAAATCATTGCTCATGCGCTGTGTGCAAAAAGATTCCGAAGCTGTTCTCGTTGATAAAGCGCTATGGGATTGTTTAACATGTGGCTTATGCGAATTACGCTGTCCCTCCAAAATCAAATACATCGAATTCATGCGCGATGTCCGACAACTTGCCATCACCGACGGCATTAAAGCTGAATGCAGTCACGGCGGAGCGTTTCAATCGCTGTACCGAATCATGACAGCCCAGAATTTAAAGCAAAACCGGCTGGAATGGCTGACCAAAGATTTAAAAACCTCCCAAAAAGGCGACTATCTTTATTTTGTAGGCTGCGCTCCTTACTTTGATATTTTCTTTTCAGAATTGAATGTGGAGTCCCTTAATTCTGTTAAAGGTTCGATTAAGCTATTAAATAAAATTGGTATTAACCCCATCGTTCTGGAAGATGAGCGCTGCTGCGGACATGATCTACTCTGGATTGGCGATGTCGAGAATTTTAAAAAATTAGCTGAGCATAATTTAAAACAGATTGAAGAGTCCGGCGCCAAGACAGTGATCTTCTCTTGTCCCGAAGGCTATCAGACATTTTCACAAAATTATCCAGAATTCTTTGGAAAAAATAATTTTAACGTAGTTCATATCTCTCAATTGCTGGCAGAGAAGATTAACAACAATCAGCTTCGATTTGGCGAATTGGAAAAATCAGTAACCTTCCAAGATCCCTGTCGATTAGGTCGGCATTCGGGAATTTACGATGAGCCCAGATCTATTATCTCTGCTATACCGAAAATTGAATTTCACGAGATGAATAAAAGCCGACATAGATCGACCTGCTGCGGCGTGGGCTGTTGGTTGACCTGTGGCGTCACAGCAAAAACAATCCAGGCGAATCGATTCCATGAAGCAAAACAGGCAGGGGCTGATACGCTGATCACTGCCTGCCCCAAATGTGAGATTCATTATAAATGTGCTCTGCAGGATCAACAATTAAACGACGAGGTCAAAATTGAAATCAGGGATTTGATTGCCTTGGCAGCTGAAATAGTCGTTTGAAATAATCTGTAATCACCGTTGAATGTTTCAATTATTTATTTAAAAAGGTTATCCCATGAGTGATAAACAATTAGATTTTGAATTTAGAGAAAGACTTAACCGAATAGTAGGCGGGGATCACCACAACTATTGCTACCAATGCGGTGCGTGTGTGGCTGTTTGTCCGGCGGCGCGATTTTCCGATGAATTCAATCCGCGGGATATTTTGCTCATGACATTGCTTGGCAGGGAGCAAGAACTCATCAGCGCTGATTCGATTATCTGGAAATGTACCAACTGTTACAGTTGTTACGAACGTTGCCCTCAGGATGTTCGCCCGGTGGAAGTAATCATCGCACTCAAAAACATGTGCACACAACAAGGAGTGTTACCGGATAATGTCGATAAATTTTCGGAAGCGATCATCCAAACCGGCAGAAGCGTAGTTATTACCAGCACCATCAATCGGCGTCGCCAAGCGCTGGGACTGCCGGAATTAAAAGACGTACCTGTTGAAGAGCTTAAAATAATTTTAGATGAGTAAAAGGTGGTATTATGGCAGAAAACGTACGAGTGATACCTTTCTGGGGATGTATGATCCCGGTAAAATATCCGCAGATGGAGCTTTCAGTACGAAAAACAATGGAACCCCTTGGTGTGGAATTGGTGGATATGGATGGTTTTACCTGCTGCCCGGATCCGATTTATTTTAAAGCAAGAGACAAAGTACAATGGCTCACCGTTGCCGCGAGGAATCTTTGCATTGCCGAGGAGGCAGGTTTGGACATTATCACGATGTGTAGCGGCTGTACCTCTACACTGCTGGAAGCCAAATTCATTCTGGCGGAAGAGCCTGAGCTCAAGGAGAAAGTCAATCAACGGCTAAAAAGAATTGGCAAGGAATACAAAGGGACAGTAACGATCAAACATATTGTGGTCATGCTCCGCGATGATATTGGCATGGAAATTCTCTCTTCAACGGTAAAAAGGCCGCTTACTGGAATCAAAGTAGGCATTCACTATGGCTGCCATTTGCTAAAACCGAGCCAGATTATGCACATCGATGACGCGGATTACCCCAGTCTTTTAGAAAATTTGATTCAAACGCTTGGCGCAACGCCTCTAACACATACAGAAAAACTGCTTTGCTGTGGTAAGGGCTGTCTGGATGATAACATGCCCCTTCAGATGACTTATGAAATTTTTGCCTCTATGGAAGCGGTAGGAGCTGATTGTATGGGATTGATCTGTCCCACTTGTTTTAATTCATTTGATATAGGACAGATTTTGATTTCCAGAAAAATGAACCGGATTTTTGACCTGCCAGTAATCTATTTTTGTCAACTTCTGGGATTGGCTCAGGGATTCCAACCCGAGGAAGTCGGGCTTCATTTGCATAGAATAAAAATTGATAAAATCATGGAAAAGCTCGTAAAATCAGAATCCGTTGAATTTGCCCTGTAATTTTATCTTTATCCTTTGTCAGAGAATAAGCTGAAAATTATACAACGTGTGTCGACACAACGTTGGCTTTATATTAAATCCAAATGGTGAAAAAAGGAAAATATGAATAAAATTTTCAGATGAACAAATCATAATTATTAGAGGGAAGACATGACAGAACAACATTCTGCAAGTGATGATCTGCGGATTGGAGTATTTGTCTGTGAATGCGGTTTAAACATTGCCGGTTCGGTTGAATGTGGTGAAGTGGCAGAATTTGCCGCAACATTACCCGATGTTGTTTTTAGCTGCGTAAACAGATACACTTGCTCTGATCCTGGTCAGCAAGAAATCAAACGCAATATTGTTGAGCACAAGCTCAACCGTGTGGTTGTCGCCTCCTGTACACCTCGAATGCATGAGCCAACTTTTCGGAATTGTGTCGCCGAAGCCGGTCTGAATCCTTATCTTTTTGAAATGGCAAACATTAGGGAGCACTGTAGTTGGGTTCATCTTTATGACCGAAAAGCTGCTACGGAAAAAGCCAAGGATATTGTAAAAGCGTCGGTCGCGCGAGCAAGACATCTCTCTGCCCAGCAGGAAATCGAGCTTCAGGTTAGTCGTAACGCTCTGGTAATTGGTGGCGGTGTTGCCGGAATTAATGCAGCTCTGGATCTAGCCGACACCGGATATCAAGTCTATTTAGTTGAAAAAGAAGCGTCCATTGGAGGGATTATGGCTCAGCTTGATAAGACCTATCCCACCATGGACTGCTCTATATGAATTTTGGGACCAAAAATGATGGATGTCGGTCGACATCCAAAGATTAAACTTTATTCTTATAGCGAAATTGATAACGTTAGCGGCTATGTAGGAAACTTTAATGTTCGCATCAGAAAAAAGGCAAGATACGTAGATGAAAATGAATGTACTGCCTGCGATGAATGTGCCAAAGTTTGTCCCATTACCGTACCCAATGCGTTTCAGATGGGACTTTCGTTGCGAAAAGCAATTTACATGCCTTTTCCTCAGGCAGTTCCTTCTTCCTATATTTTAGACATGGAGCACTGTCTGGGAAATAATCCCATAGCCTGTGGGAAATGTTACGATGCTTGTGATAAAAAATGTATCGATTATGACATGCAGGACGAAATCGTTGATGTCAAGGTCGGAGCTGTCATTGTCGCCACAGGAATGGATGTGTACGATCCCACCAGGTTGGATGATTATGGCTACACCCGATTCGAGAATGTCATTACCAGTATGGAGTTCGAACGGCTGATCTGTTCCGAAGGTCCCACCGGGGGCCATTTTATCCGTCCCACAGATCACAAAACACCGAAAACGATCGGCTTTATCCAGTGTGTTGGTTCCCGAACTCAAGACCCGGAACGGGGAAATCCTTATTGCAGCAACATCTGCTGTATGAACACGGTCAAAGATAGCCTGTTGTTAAAAGATCATTATCCGGATGTAGAGGTCAAAGTTTTCTATATGGATATCCGTGCTTTTGGAAAGGGATTTGAAGATTTGTTCATGCGCAGCAAAGAAAAAGGAGTTATGTACATCCGCGGTATTCCCGGAGAAATTGAAGAAGACCCGCAGACCAAAAACCTTCGACTAATGGTAGAAAACACAACAACTCGTCAGATAGAAGAGCACGAGTTGGATATGGTCGTACTTTCGGTCGGAGTGATTCCCCGACGGGATAATGAAGTCGTTAAAAAGTTGTTCAGTCTTTCCACCACCTCAGATGGATTTCTCATGGAATCCCATCCCAAATTAAAGCCAGTGGATGCCCCGACCGGAGGTGTGTTTTTTGCGGGTTGTGCTGAATTTCCTAAGGATGTTAAAGACAGCGTCACACAGGCAAGCGCGGCAGCAGCTCGAGCAGGAGTTCTGCTATCTGCCGGAAAAATTAAAATTGAGGCGATCACTGCCGTTGTCGATGAAGAGGCATGTAAATTATGCGGAATCTGCGCTCGTGTTTGTCCGTTTAATGCCATTATTTTTGATAAAAAGAGTAAAACGCCGGCAAAGGTCATCGAGGCGGCTTGCAAGGGATGCGGAACTTGCAGTGCCGAATGTCCTTTTGACGCCATTACCATGCAGCATTTCACTGACCGACAGATGTACGCCCAGATTGAAGCGATCCTTTCAGATAAACCAATGGATAAAATTGTAACCTTTGCCTGTAACTGGTGCTCCTATGCTGGTGCTGATCTCGCCGGACTATCGCGATTACAGTTCCCACACAATGCCCGGATTATTCGAACCATGTGTAGCGGTCGCGTAAAGGATAAGTTTGTGCTTCATGCTTTTAAACATGGGGCTCCGGTTGTGCTCGTCTCCGGATGTCATTTTGCCGATTGTCATTACATCGATGCCAACCGCTGGACACAAAAGCGAGTCTGGAAACTCTGGGATAAATTGGAAAAATTAGGCATTCGTCCCGAACGTTTGCAACTGGAATGGGTTAGCGCTGCCGAAGGAAAAAAATGGGCTGAAGTTATGAATGCCGTAGAAGAAATCAGGAAAACAGTGACAAAAGAAGAAGTGGAGCATACAATAAAAGTTATAAGAGAAGCAGAAAAGCCCAAAAAACCAAAGGCGAAAAAAGAGCCGGCAGCAGCAACGACTTAATTGTATTTGAGAAATAATAATAAAATAAAACAAAAAGGTCAGGGTTTGAATTCAACCTTGACCTTCTCATACCCCCAATATTTCAAAGAAAAATTCCACTCTTTTTTTTAATCCGGGTTCTGTTGTGCTTCCGCGAGGCAAAAATCTGCCCAGTGTTGGAATATTGACAATTGATGAGACGGGGAATCTTTTCCCTGAGCTGGGTTTTTTAAAAATTAAAACAATAAAATGAATTTTTTTGTTGACATAAATAATAAAAATTCTTATATTTTCTGACCTTAAATTTTTTGAGAGTGTAGCTCAGTTAGGTAGAGCAATCCTGCCTTAAGCGGGATAGGTCAGGGTAACTCAAAAAATTGAACAATTAGAGACAAATGAGGGTGTAGCTCAGTTAGGTAGAGCAACGGCCTTTTAAGCCGTGGGTCCAGGGTTCGATTCCCTGCACCCTCACAAAATATTCTAATAGACATTCTTCAGGCGGGTAAAGATATTGCAAATATGATCCGCCTTTGTTCATTAAAGTACGCTCAACTCAATTTCCCGTCTCAAGAAAAGTATATTTGAAACTACTGTTTTCTTTTTTTATCTACTCGCGCCCATAGCTCAATTGGCAGAGCAACTGACTCTTAATCAGTAGGTTCGGGGTTCGATTCCCTGTGGGCGCATCATAAAGTAATCTAAAAAACCCCAATCAACTCTGGGGTTTTTTTGTTTTGTGGCATCCATTATCTATATTAATAATTCCTTTTAAATAACTTGAATTCTAACTTCCAAATCTCATCAATTCTCGCAGCTAAACGGAAAAACAATTTTAAAAGTTGTTCCTTTATCCCGATTAATTTCAATAGTACCATCAATCTGGTTAGTTAAAATTTTAATAAGTTGTAAGCCCAGACCTTCTGCAGTTTCTAAGTCAATCTTTTCCGGTAAACCCACGCCATCATCAGTAACAATGAGTCGGTATCTATTTTTTTGAATCAGTTCAATTGAAATAGTAATTTTACCGCTACGTCCTTCCGGAAAAGCATGTTGAGGGGCGTTTGATAAAATTTCGTTAAGCAACAGCCCTAAGGGAACCGCTTTAATTGTTATGGGGATATATTAACTGACCATCATTTTCATAAATTGCAAAGAAGTATCGCTTACGCAAAGTTGGCTCACCAAAGCAACGATTAATCAGCGTATCCACCAGAAAAACACCATTAACAAACCCAATGAGCTGCTGCTGATCGTCATAGATCGGCTGGTAAGTGGCAAATCCCTTTCCCCCTTGTAGCAAGCTTACCGTTAATGTGCGCGTGAGTTTTCCCGTTTTTTCAGCTTGCGAAATCGCCGGAAAAACCAACTTATGATCTTTTTCATTTGAGCTTAACTAATCCAGATAATATTAATGACCCGATAAAATCGACGGCTATCTTTCCAAATTTATCATTGATATTTTTTATAGAGGGATTTAATTTTAAAAAGGAAAGTATTGGCAAGGCTTGCTTGTTGATAATAAAGTAGGTGTTTCGGTTGATTA
>NATN01000150.1 GCA_002085355.1 Candidatus Zhuqueibacterota bacterium 4484_87
TCGCGAGCTGTATTCAATGAAGCGCTGGAAAAAGGTTACATCAAAACTTTGAGCGAAGCCGGGGCAATGATTTTACCGACAGGCTGCGGTCCCTGTCTCGGCGCACACCAGGGCGTGCTTGCTCCGGGCGAAAAAGCGCTGAGCACCGCCAATCGAAATTTCAAAGGTAGGATGGGCTGCAAAGAAGCAGAAATTTTCCTCGCCAGTCCGGCCACAGCGGCAGCTTCGGCATTGACCGGGGAAATTACTGATCCGAGGAAATTATTTGAATAAAATTATCTATGGATGGATTTGTCAAGGTCATACCCTCAAAATAGCTAAGTTATTTTGAGGGTATACTATAAAAATAGTAAGGTTATTTTATTACCGTTATATAAAAATAGTGAGAATAATTGGAGTTAACCATGTCTGAAATCAAAGTCTGGAAATATGGCGATGACATTAACACTGATATGCTGTTTCCCGGAAAATATACTTATACTTGCAGCACTGCCGAGGAGATCAAACCTCACTTGCTTGAAGATCTGGATCCGGAATTTGCTAAAAATGTGAAGCCCGGCGATGTGATTTTTGCCGGGAAAAATTTTGGCTGCGGCAGTTCTCGCGAGCAACCGGCATTGGGCTTGCGCGCTGTGGGCATTCAGGCAGTTATTGCCAAAAGTTTCGCCCGAATTTTTTACCGTGCTGCCATCAATCAGGGTTTGTTACTCATCGAATGTCCCGAAGCTGTCGATGCTTACCATGAAGGCGACTCGGTGGACCTTAATCTGGAAAAAGGCGAAATTATCATTTCAGGGGAAAAATATACTTTTCCCACACTGCCGAAAGAAATTTTAGCCATTCGCGATGCCGGTGGATTACTGGAATATACGAAGAAAAAATTGGCGCAGCGATAATTTTTAGAATCAATATTATGAGACACGGATGGACACGGATCGTGCCGGAGGCAGATGCGCCTCTGGCGCATTTTTTCCGGATTATCACGGATACAATTGCCGAGGAATCTTTTAAAAACATATTAACCAATGTGCTGGTTAATTTCCAATATTTTTAACCAGCATACTGGTTATATAACTTGAATCAGAGGACAATTTGATTCATCTAAAATAGCTAAACAAATTCATTTATTTCGAATAATTTTCGATTGGATATTAAATGAAATTTCTCCGTCATTTTCTTTTGTCTCTATTTTTGTTTTCCCAGCTCCTGGCACAGGAATACGTCAACATTACTTTCCGCCATTACCCGACAAGCGAAAACGTAGTGCGAGCTTTTGTGCCCGGGACGTTCAACAACTGGGGTCCGAACTCGAGTGGCGTCATTGCGCCGGACGCGCCTTCGTTGATGACTTATGTTGATTCGCTGGGTTTTTATTACAAAATTTACCGCCTCAAAGTTGGTGATACTGAACAATACAAATTTCACGAACATTACAATGCTTCCGGTTCGGACTGGCAATGGCTGACTGATCCATTGAATCCGAGAATTAATCATTCCGACAACAACAATTCGATGATCACAATCAAAAAGGCGATGATTTTTGAGATTAAGCCATCCGACGGGGAAATTGTCAACACTGCCACACCGGTGTTTACCGCTGGTGTCTTTTCTCGTGAATTTGATCCGATCGACTGGGGCCAATCTTATTTACTCATTGACGGCAAGACTCACATTCCCATCGCCAATTCGGTGATTTCCGAGTTATCAATTTTACAGCATCAACTACCTCATTTGTCCAATGGCCCGCACGTGGTGTCGTTGCACATTTTTACTCAACAGGGACAAACAGCCGCTGACTCGGTTCGGTTTGACGTCATCGCCGGAGAGGTTTATTTTTACACTCCTTCATGCGATTCTATTTTCGCACCTCGAAAGACGATTCGCTGGAAAATTCAGTTGTCTGGGCACAATTTGACTTCTGGATTAATAAAACAACTGGATTTGTATCCGCGCACATTTCCACCACGCCCTGATGAGGAATTTACACACGTAGCCGACCTCAAACCAGGACTCAATCGATACGTCATTTCCGTTACCGATGACTCAGGAAATGTTTTTGAATCGGATACTCTGAAATTATTTTATCGACTTTCCGAAAACCCTGAGCCGCAAATTTCTTTTGAAAAAAGCGGTGGAAAAATAATCCTGCACGCTTCTGCCAGTGATCCGCAAAACGATGATGTCACGTTTCTGTGGGCAAACCAGACGACTAATCCTGTTTTTTTGTCAGAAGTGGAAAATCGCACTGAAGCCAATTTTGAAATTGACATACCAACTACGCCCGGAGATTATTCCATCAAGTTAACTGCTACAGACTCAAAGGGAAATGCAAATTCAATAGTCAATTTTTTCACTGTATTTTCGGCTGACTCGGTTTTAATTCCTTCGCTGGAAACTGTGCCGCAATGGGTGCGCGATGCGAGAATTTACTGCATTTTTATCAAGGGATTCACTGCCGACGGCACAATTCACGCAGCCATCGACAGTTTGTCTCACATCAAAAGAATGGGCTTCAACACAATCTGGGTTTTGCCAGTTATGGACGTGGAAGGCGTTGTGGATCAGGGAGCCAACATCGGGTACAACATCGTGGATTTTTACAATGTGGTGCGTTCCAAAAGAAAATTCAGCCGTTACTACGATTTTTATCAACACGAAATTATTCAGCACAATGACAACGGACTGGGGCAATGCATTTCCAACGACGGAATTGTTTACTACTGCGGTTTTTCAGATGCGCTGCTGAACTGGAACTGGTCTGACGATGAAGCCAGGCAATACATGCTGGATGTTTACACTTACTGGCTGCGCGAATTTGACATCGATGGTTTTCGTTTTGATGTTTATTGGGGACCTCACCGCCGCTACGGCAGAGAAGATTTTGATCAACCTTTGCGACAGGCTTTGCGCGCTGCAAAGGCAGACATTTTGCTGCTCGGTGAGACGCAGGGAGTTGGTTCCGGAACAGAGCTTCTTTACGCTGACCGAAATGGCGGAGTTGACATGGCTTACGACTGGTCGCTGAAAGATGCGATCTGGGGATTTCCTTCCATCAGCACGTTGAACTCCAGACTTTACAATGCCGGTTTTCGCCCGGGTCCTAATTCATTTTATCTGCGATTTCTGGAAAATCAGGACGAAGATCGCGTGGCGTATCGCTATCGTAGTATCGAAAAAACGGTTCCGGTTTCCACAGCGATTTTCATGGCGACAGGTTTGCCGCTGCTCTATCAAGGGCAGGAAGTTGGCATGGGCTACGGCATGGGCGGCGATAAAGATTACCGCGTCCGTTCAACTGTGAACTGGCAGAATCCACCCGCGAAAATTTTGGCGCCCCACTATCAAAAATTAACACAAATCCGGGCGCAATTTTCCGCTTTCCGCCGTCAAATGGAAGACACTAACGGCGACGGAAACATTGACAGCATGGACAAAAACATGCAGCCGTTACTGAGCACTACCTCTTCAGTCATTTACGCTTTTGGCAGACCCAACCGGGATTCGAACGGTTTGGTCGCCATGAATTTCAGCAGCCAGCCCGTTACCTTTGACCTTAACATTCAGCCAGCAAATTGGGCAGAATTCAGCGGAGGTTTCTCTTTAAGCGAAACCTATTATTTGAACGATTTGTATCACGACACATCTCAAATACTGACCGGCGCGGAGCTGGAAAAACTAACACTATGGCTGGACGCCTACCAGGTGGCGATTTTCACTATCAGCACGAAAGAAGAGCATGTCCAGCTGCCGCGGCTTTACGTTTCCGTC
This sequence comes from Candidatus Zhuqueibacterota bacterium 4484_87, assembly GCA_002085355.1. Lineage (GTDB taxonomy): Bacteria > Zhuqueibacterota > Zhuqueibacteria > Thermofontimicrobiales > Thermofontimicrobiaceae > 4484-87. The sequence continues at coordinate 3,769 of NATN01000150.1, forward strand.
AATGAAAAAAATTTCCCTCCGGCGCCGATCCCAATCCGTTCAACCCAACAACGACAATTGAATACGATTTGCCGCAAACGACGCATGTCACAGTGAATATTTTCAATATTCAGGGACAAAAAATCCGTACGCTTTTTTCGGGAAAACAAAATGCAGGAAAACATTTACTGCATTGGGATGGCTTGACAGACTCGGGTGAGCTGGCAAGCAGCGGGATCTATTTCTATCAAATAAAATCGTCTGCCTGGACTGATTCAAGAAAAATGTTAATGATTCGCTAAAGGAAGCTACAATGTGCCGAATGATTTTCGCCAAGGGGAAATTTGACGTCAACATGCTTATCGACGACATGATCCTCATGGCTTTGGATAAAAATGAGCGCCATGAGGAAAATGCTGATAAAATATTCCAACATGGTGACGGTTGGGGATTGTGTTACCTCCAAAATAGCGAACTCATTGTCCACCGATCAGTGCGTCCCATCTTCGACGATCCGGCAATTGATCAATTTCGTTCATTAAAAACGGATATGTTCATTTTGCACGCAAGACATGCATCATTAGGAAAAGTCGTTCCGGCCAATGTGCATCCCTTTGAAAGTCAGCGTTATGTGTTTTTCCACAACGGTACAATTTATGAGGACCTACCTTTCGACCGGGAATTTCATCCCCGCGGGACAACAGATTCAGAGCGATATTTTTATTATTTGATCAGCTCAAAAAACCAGGAAATTGACCGTCTTCAATTACAGGAAAAGCTAACCCGGCTCACAGACTTCTCGGGCGCTAATTTTATTCTCACCACCGGGCAAAAAACTTTTATCGCGAATTGGTATGCAATAAATCCACGATATTACACAATGAAAAAAATGTCGGAAAATTCTACTACAATTATTTCCTCTGAAATTCTTCCCCACTTCCGTCAAAAAAACTGGGAACCGCTGAAAAATCATGATATCCTTGAAATTTGATTTCTGTTTTACCATCATCAAAGTCTTCCCTGGAAGTTTGCCGCTGTCTGTGTGAACGAACGGGAATTTTTTGTCTCAACTTTCCCTCACAATCCCTACGGTTAGATTGTTACCCGAACAAACTGGTGAATTTTTTCCTCTTTCATTGAAGAAAACTTGCCTCAATTCTCTGTCAACTTATGCCACCACATTTTGCTAACCATCTGTTTTTTATTACATAATTATTTATAATTTGTTCTGGCATAGAAATTGAAAAAGAAGTAAGTAGAAACCAACATAATAAGCGAGAGGAGGCTTGTCATGACTCCACTAATCAATTTAGTCACAAGTATCTGGAAGGGGGTGATTGGCTTGGTTCGTCTCTCATTTTTTCTGCTGGTCATTCTGATTTTTGCCTTTTCCTCCGGCTGGTTGAAAATCCAATGTGATCCGGTTAAAATGCGCGCTGATATTCAACAGAGAATTCAGGAAATAAAGGAGGCGATTAGCGCAGAGAATCAAGAAGATCAAAATTTCGAGTCCATTCAGGTACTTCAAAGATACCGCGTTGGCTATGATCTTCTTGAACACAGAATTCGTGCAGGGGAAAGACTTATTGACCTGGAAAGAATTTACGGAACAAGCTGGCGGGTCATTCAAAAAATTAACAATATTTCTGACCCGCGGCGTCTTATGGCAGGACAGGTAATTTTGGTTCCTGTGAAAAAAGGATTCGGGTGAAGGGCGCTTTGATAGATTTTAATCGCTGCCGCGATATTTGATACCAAAGCGCTTCAATTTCCGATGCAGATCACTGCGATCGATGCCGGACAAGCGGGCTGCCTGGGTTACGTTTCCATTGGTGCGCTCAATCAATTGTATCAAATATAGTTTTTCAAAATCTCCCTTCGCCTGATTCCATTTCATTTGAAAAAGTTCACTGTTTGCACTACCGGCTCCTATTTTTCCTGACACACTTGGCGGCAGATGGTCTATCTCAATAGTCCCGTTTTCCTGATTTATGAGAGCATTCTTCAAAATAATTTCCAGTTCGCGAACATTTCCAGGGTAGTCGTACCTGAGCAGCATTTCCAAAGCATCGCCGGAAATTTTCACATCATGTCCCAAAAGCATAAAATCGATCAAAGGCTCAATATCACTTTTTCGCTCGCGCAATGGTGGGATTTTAATGGAAAAAATTTTGATACGGTAGTAAAAATCTTCGCGGAATGATTTCTCACGTATTTTTTGTTCCAAATCTCTGTTGGTCGCAAAAATTACGCGCGTATCAATATCGATGGGATCGCTACTCCCCATGCGGATAAGTTGGTCGTTTTCCAGAACGCGCAACAATTTGATTTGCATCTCCGGCTTAATTTCACCAATCTCATCAAGGAAAAGAGTCCCTTTGCTGCACCTCTCAAAATATCCGATGCGTCTGTCTTCCGCGCCCGTAAAAGAGCCTTTTTCATGGCCAAACAATTCGCTCTCTAACGTTTGCTCATGAAGAGATGCCGCATTGATGGCGCGGAAAATTTCTTTGCGCCGCGGGCTAAACCAATGGAGCGCCCTTGCAACAAGCTCTTTGCCAGTACCGCTCTCGCCCAAAATCAACACAGAATCCTCGCTCTGCGCCAATTTTTTAATCCGATCAATTACGGCGCTCAACTGTGGACTTTTGTGCACGATTGCTTCTGCAGGATACCTGTGCATAATTTTTTTTCTGAATTTATGGGACTTTAACTGAGAGAGAAACTGTTTGTAGGCAGCATTTACTTTCAGAACTAACAAATCGTTATCTATGGGTTTATCGATAAAATCAAAGACATTTGCTTTATATGCCTGATGGATGTCATTTGGTTTACCGTAAGCTGTAATCAAAGCTACCATCGTTTCAGGAGAAATCTCTTTAATTTTTTGCATTAACTTAATGCCATCCATGCCGGGCATTTTCACATCAAGGAAGGCTATTGGGAAAAATGTCTCCTGAATTTTCTCGAGCGCTTTTTTGCCGTTTTGTACGCCAACAACCCGATAGCCGGCTTTTTTCAACATCAACCTAAGAATCGTTAAATTGTCTTCATCATCGTCAACGGCAAGAATTTTTTTCTCAAACAGCATAGGCGAATAACACTCCCCTTTGTCCACTTTTTTAACAACTTAATACTTTTTTACAAAATTGCAACATTTTTTTGTTGATTTTGGAAAAAAATATCACAAATGTGGGAAAAAAACCAACGAAAAGCGATCGTTTTAGGACAATTAGAGCAGTGCGCAGCAGAAATTTATTTGCCCCTTAAGAATTTTATATCTGACTCATTAGTTTGTCTGGCTAAATTTGAATTGTCAGATTTAACATTCGTGATTTAAAATCATCCCAAGTTGTCTGCTTCGACTTTTTCCAGCCTGATAATCGGAAACTGAATATTCACTTGTGTGCCTTTATTCAATGCACTATCAATTGAAATGGTGCCTTGATGTTCGCTAATGATGCGTTGGGTTTCAAATAAGCCATAACCCATAGAATTATCTTTTGTCGAATAGAAAGGAATAAATAGACTCTCTTGAGCCTCGCTGGACATGCCGTGGCCTGTATCAGTAATTTTAATATGAATGTTTCCATTCTCCTGTCGCGCGTCCAGAATTAGCGCTCCCCCCTCCGGCATCGCTTCAATAGAATTCTTGACTAAATTTAAAAACGCTTCTTTCAAATAAAACTCATTCCCACGGATGATAACTTTTTCCGGTATGATTTTATTTTCCACTTTGATGTTGTGCTTTTTCAGTTCATAAGAAAGCAATTCAATAACCCCCGTCAGACTTGCCATGACATTCACCTCGGAAAAATCTTTCCGGCGCGTCCTTCGCTTGGCGTAATTGAGTAAATTGACAATAATCTGATTCGCCTCTGCGCAGCGTTGATTGATGGTATCCAATAATTCATAAGCTTCATCCTGCTCATCTGTTTTTTCCATCAGATACTGAGCGCGGCTGCTGATTGTCCACAGCGAATTTTTGATGTAATGCCCCACGCTCGCCGCCAACGAGCCTACTGATGCAAAATATCGCTCGTTCAACATGCGTCTTTTGGCCTGCTCTCTTTCTATTGCCACTTCAATCGCTCGCACCAGATCATGGTAGCCGGTAACAGGTTTTGTGAGATAATAACTCACATCGCCGCGCATCGCACCCTGCACAAACTTGAACTCAGATGCAACAGAAAAAATAATTACCGGCAAATGAGGAAAGCACTCCCTGATTTCTTTTAAAATTTCCAGGCCCACTGGTTTTCGATTTTCCAGCAAATCCAACACAACAACGTTAAATTGCCCTGTCATTGCCTTTTTCAACGCCACATTTTTATCTGCTGTGATGACCGCCTCCCAGCCTATTTTTTTAAACCCCTTCTCAATTTCCAAAAATAAATTTCTTTGATTCTTCTCCGCACTGTCATCCCAGAACAAAACCTTAATCTTTTTATGAATTACTGAATCGAACCAGAGCGGCCTACTATGTCCTTCCGTGCTCATAATCCACACCTCACCTTGAGTATTTTAATGGTAACGTAATTGTAAATCTCACTTTATCTGCATCGACATTTTCCGCGTAGATATCACCAAAGTGGCGCTCCACGCATAATTTTGCCAATGCCAACCCCAATCCTATTCCTTTTTCCTGATTTGTACCTCTGACATAAGGCTCAAAAATCGATTCCTTTTTATCTTCAGGAATCAAAGCCTTTGTACGATTTTCAAAAGAAATAGCAATTTCATCTGCTCTCCCTCCGTTTTCAAAAATATCAATTTTCAGATAACGTCGCGCCCGCTCAATCTTTTTTGAATATTTCAAGGCATTACTAATGATCAGGCGAAACGCCAATTTCAATGTGTCCGGATAACATTTGATTTTTGCTTTACATGTCGCATAATTGCCCTCAATGCTAAGCGACAAGCCCCGTGTTTTCTCAATTACATTCAAACTACTTTCAACAAGACTCCGAAGTGACCGAATTTCCAGATGATGGACCGGCTTGAAATAGTCCTTGAATTTATCGATGATGGAAAACTGTAGTTGAATATTTTCATTAATTTGGTCCAGCAAATGGATTGGAATTTCTTTTCCGTCCTCGATATCCATTTTTATGAGATTAGCGCAGCTCTGAATTTCTTGAATGGGTTTGATAAATTCGTGGGAAAAATAATTGAGCATCGTGGTCAAGGTTGTGCTGCGATCCATCCTCGTCAGCTCCTCCTCGATTTTCGCCCTTTCTGCGTATAGTTGCATATTTTTAATTGATATTGCCAGATAATCAGCAATGGTCTGAATGAACTCTAAATCTAACTCACGAAAGTCCCCTTTGCGCACACTGTCAATCACAAGAGTTCCGATCACCTGACTTTCTTCATTTTGATCTTTGACAATCATCGGCATAACAACTTCGGCTTTGATACGGGGATCATGTTCAAAATAAGGATACTCGTCGGGATTCTTTCGCTGCAGCTTTCTTTGTTTGTCAACATCATCAATGATTTTAATCTTTTTTGTTTTGATAGCGTAACCGGAGACGCTACTATCCAATGGAAGGCGCAATCCTAACAGGTTCTTTTTAGGAGGCGTTGGTTTTCCGTCAATGAACAAATCACTGGTTTCCCTGACAACCAGCTCTTTTTCCCCATTATTTTCTTCCACCAGCACCAGATGAAAATTTCGATTATCCCGATCCAACACGTCCATCACGCGCTCCATGACCGGATGGAACCATTCGGAAAATTCCCGGGTCTTACCGCTCAATTGTCCTGCCTGATAAAGCGTGCCGACCTGTTTTATCTTCTTTTCATAATCGCTGGCGGTCGTGATCAAAATAGCTGCTGTTTTCGACAAAATAGTTAATATCTCCCGTTCATCCTCGCTCAGATGAAACTCTTCGTCCCCTTCGAGGTAAAGCACTCCTACGGCATCTTTCTTTGCCAAAATGGGCAATGCCAGGCTTTTGTTATCATCGGAAAATTGCCACACTTTTTCTGAAATGGCTTTTCGAATAAAAATATTATTCTTCATGCACATTTCGCAATCGATGTCGCGCTTCATGCACTTCACTGTCGGAGTTTTGAGCTCGTGCGACAGCGGATCAATGAGAAACAGGCAAATGTTATTCACATTTCCAATGGTAAGATTGGCGCAGCCATTGCGGATTATTTCCAGGACGGATCTCACGCTGTAGGCTTTTTCAATGGCATTCTGCAAAATGCCGATATAACGAACGCGTGTTTGGTTGATCTTTTTCAAACGTTCCAACTGGCGCGATTTATCAAGCGCGATAATCACACTGCACACAAGCGCCTCTAAATTTTCCCGATGTGCCTCAGTGAAATGTCCTTTTTCATTACTGTGCAAATCGATCACGCCGAGCACACTACCTGTTGAAGTTTTCAAGGGCACCAGTAGCGCGGATTTTCTATTTTCCAATATTTTTAAATATTTTGCATAGCCCTTTTTCTCAATGTTTTTCAGACAATAATTTTTATGCTGTATCATCATCTCATCTGTTGTCGTATCATCTTTTATCAGACTATCGCCTGTGCTAAAAACCAAATTTGAGTATCCGATTTCTGTAGGTTTGTGCTTGATTTCAGGTGGTGCTATGTCCTCGCCATAATCAGCCACGCGCTCCAATTGTCCGGTTTCTTCGTTGTACACCTTCAGATGACCGCCCGTTGCTTTCACCAATTTCACGCTTTGCTCCATGAGCGCCTTTAGCAAATGCTCCTGCTCATCTTCCTGCAAAATGATTTCACTGAGCTTATCGATTAATTTTAACTGGTCAATTTTTTGATTGCGTTGATCAAAAATTCTCCGATTCTCAATGGCACTCATCACATAATAGGCAAATGTTTCAAACTGCTCTAGATATTCTTTGCCATATTCAAATTTCTTTTCGATCCGCAAAGTGACCATATCCGCACTGATGAGTCCAAAAGGCTCAGTTTCGTACATCAAAGGGATTACTGCGTATGGCCCTTCGATTTTT
>NATN01000151.1 GCA_002085355.1 Candidatus Zhuqueibacterota bacterium 4484_87
TGCTTTAGGAGCGTTTGCCCATTGAAAAGTTGCATAGGGAGGAACGCTGCTTTGACCATTTTCCGGAAGAATGCAAGTTGGTGGTTCTGGAACAGTTTGTATAAATTCTGCTACCATGTGTGAAGAGCGGCTGTCCCAGTCTCTGGTATTGATGGCGTAAATCTCCTGATAATGGCCTTTGGTATCTTCCGGGAAGTCCATTTGACGTACCTTGTCGGGAATATCGTTTTCGTTCAGAATTTTCAGTTCGACAAAAGGATTGTTCAAAGCCAAAATAGTACTGTAGAAATTATTCGCCTGTTGGCTGAAGCCGGGCATGTCCGGAAACGTGTCTGTTTCATTCAGAGCGATAATGCGGAACGGAGGTTGATTCACTTTTATAAATTCTTGCGGAGAAAAACTGTCGAGTGTACCTTGCTCCCAATTTCCGAAGACAAGGGCGCAGAGGCCTTTGTATTCCAGAACTTCCTGTGCATTCAATCCATTGGGATTACTGGGCCAGGCGACAAGGTCGTACAACTCATACGCCCCACTCATGGAAATCACGCCTTTGATTTTTTCACTGGTAAGTTCGTGGGCGATGAGATAATTGCTGTCAGTAGCCAATAAAGAAACCAGATGCCCACCAGCCGATTGACCGAAAAGGTAAATATTCTCGGGATCACCGCCATACTCGCTGATATGTTCATAAACCCAGGAAAAAGCGCTGGCAACGTCAAGGATATGCTCGGGAAAGACCGCATTCCAGGGGTCGCAAGATAATTCATAATTGGCAACAACTGTAGTAAAACGATAATAGCCGGCCATGGTATTTCCCAATTCCATATATAGATTTTTATCGCCCATTTTCCAGGCTCCGCCGTGGATGAACAGCATAACCGGTGTATTTTCTTCTCCAATGGGATGGTAAATATCTAATTCATGTTTCGTGCCGCCAGCTAATGGCGGGTCGGCGTAGGGAATATTCAATGTGGCGTCCACTAAATCAATGACGTATTCTGCAGATGCAACTTCACTTTTCGCGCCGTTATCATCTATAGCGATTGCTTTTAATGTCATAGAACGATAGCGTAGAGGAACATTTTCATCCAACACATCAGGATCATTGTCACCCGTGAAGGTCACACTGTCTCCTGCAGCATGCTCAAAAACGAGGATCGGATATCCGGTGTAGAGAGCAGAACTTTCATCCGGAATTGTACCGTCGGTGGTGTAATAAATTCTCGTACCGGCAGTTTCGCAGGTGATTTGCACGGAAATCGGATGATGGTACTTTCCTGTTTCATAGCTGAAAGTTGGGCTGGATATTGTTTGCGCCCACGTCGTTATTGAAATCGAAAAAGATAAAAAGAGCAGCAAAATGAACTGCAACGTGGTTTTTCTGTTATTTGATTTTTTGTAAGACATGACTCAAACCCTTTCTTTGAAAAGAAAAGAGGTCAGTTTTGGAGAACTGACCTCTCATTAGTGAATCGATTTATACCCGGCTAAATTGTCCGGTGCGCAAATTTAATTTAAACTTTATGCCATTGGGCAATGTGACTATCACCCAATCGTCGCCGGCAAATTCCAGAGTGACATCAAATTGATAATCTTCATCTTTGTCATCACCGACGCCTGTTTTTGTGATATGTCCTTTAATTGTTGCCAGAATCTTTCCTGTATAAGGAATATAGGAGCCGCTGGAAAGATTAATTTTCAAATTACGGAAATCAAAAGAGCTTTGGGGAACAATCTGATACAAAGCACCTTCGCTGCTAATCGTGTAATTTGAATTATTTTTTGCAGATCCATTGAGCGAGATTACATTTGAAAGAATGTTCCCGATTTTAAATGTGCTTGTGCGATTCAAAGTAAGATCTTTCTGAGGGACTGTTGTTGTCGTATGCCCGGTTGCTTTACCATTGTAAATTAAACTATCGGTCAATTGAGGAATGTAACGTGGCTGCTGAATGCCGCTTTTGGTGTAAAAATCAAGACTCAATTGATAGGTAATCCAATCCAGTGAGATTGTAGTATCGAAACTGGCTGGTTTATACAGCATTCCAACATCCCCATTGGCTGCTTGATAAGCAGTATTAAAATCAGAAGTAACACCGCCGGTAGGTTCAGCCATTTCCGTGGCAATTACCACCATTTTTTCCGTACTTGTCAGTACATCTTCCTCTTCTTCAGGTGAGGTTGTGTTTTTATCACAGCCATACAAGAATAAAAATGCACTTAATGATACCAACATCAGACTTTTCAATAGAGCTTTCATTGTGAACCTCCTGTAAATGTGATTAAAAGTTTTGGATTTTGATTTTCTCTTTTCAAATTTTGTTACGCCTGAATATACGAAAACTCTGAATCCCAATTGTTGCAAAGTTGTTGCCATTTGGTAGAAATATAGTCGCGACTTGTTGGCGATTGCGTTAAATTGGCATTTTTTCAATTCTATTTCGGCAATATTTTAATATTTTAAACGAGTGCATTCTGGTTTTTGAGCGTGAAAACATTGCATTTTGAAATGATTCTTGGCGAAAATGTTTACAGGTTGTTGAAGAAATGTTGCGCCATTCTGGAAAAAGTGTGTTGTTGCAGATTTCGCTTGAATTTAAAAATATATTTCCTAAATTATGGGCAGACACAAAATGAGGTGATAAAATGAGTCGTATATTAATTATTGAAGATGAAATTGGCATTGCGCAAATGATTAGTGTTCAACTTCGCATGTTTGGCTTTGACGTAGAAATTGCTACTGATGGGAAATCCGGGTTAGAGATAAAAGACCTGGAATCAGTAGATGCGATTATTCTCGACTGGATGCTTCCTGATATTGAAGGTCCGAAATTAATTCCCAGATTGAGGGACCGAACCCAGGCGCCGATTTTAATGCTGACCGCGCGTTCGGAAATAATGGACAAATTAGTCGGCTTTGAGTCTGGCGCGGACGATTATTTGACAAAGCCTTTTGACATGATGGAATTAATCGCTCGAATAAAAGCTTTGCTGCGGCGTGTGGGAAAATCTACTGATGGTTCGCAAGAGAAAAAAATTAGCTTCCGCGGCTTGATTATGGATTTGGAAACACGGCGTGTGACCATCGATGACGTGGAAGTGGAACTTACGCCCACTGAATTTAAAATTTTAGAAATTTTGATGCGGAAACCAGGCATCGTTTTCAGCCGTAACGACCTCATCGATCTGGTTATGGGCTATGAATACGAAGGCTACGGCAGAACTTTGGATTCTCACATTGCGCGCTTGCGTAGTAAAATAGAAATTGATCCCAAGAACCCGGAATACATCGTCACTGTTTTCGGGGTCGGGTATAAATTAGGAAAATAATTATGGTGTTTAAGTCATTTTACACGAGAATTATTTTTGTGTTGGCATCCATGTCGCTGACTCTGTTTATTATACTGGCAATTATCAATACAATTGTTTTTCGCAATAAATCTGTTGATGCGTTTGGGCAATTACAAAAACCACGGGTTATGCGAATGTTCCATCTTTTGGACGCAAGAGTCGATTCGTTGGAAGATACTGCGCGCGTGCAGGCGATTCTTGACTCAATGTTCGTGGAATTTAACGTGGATGTTTTCGATGGGAATGACAAATGGATTGCCGGAACAACCTCTGATGTGGCAGGGATGGTCTCAACGAAAAGAACAAGAAGTTTACAAAAAACGCACGGCTTTAACGTGATTTCCAATTTATACCACAATCCAAATGAAAAATCCCCATTCAAGACTATTAAAATTGAAATGCAACTCAAAAATACACCGATTTTGAATACGATATTTGTATTTTTTATTTTATCCGGCATTATTTCAATTCTTGTATCCTCATTTGTGGGCTGGCGCCTGGTTTATTATTTGAATCAAAGACTGGAAAGACTAAAACAGGGAGTGAACAAAGTTGCCAGCGGGAATTTCGATTTTCAGTTGGAAGAAAAGGGATCAGATGAAATAGCTTTTCTGGCGAGAAAATTTAACTACATGTCTCAGCAGTTAAAGAAACTAATTGATCAACTAAAAGAAGTCAATGAAGCGCGCCAGCGATTAATTGCTCATGCCTCCCATGAAATAAAATCGCCTCTCACGTCGGTGAAAGGATTTATCGATATTCTGGAATTTTCAAACGTGCTCGATGAAGAACAACAAAAGACTTTGCTGCCCGTCGTAAAAAAGGATTTGAATCGAGTGATTAAAATTACTAACGATATGCTTCAATTAGCGCGCATTCGCACTCCAGAATACCAATTGGAAAAGAAAAAAATCAACATCGGGAAATTTCTCGTTGAAGAACACAGCTATTTTTCCCACAAGGCTTCCGCACAAAAAGTGACTGCTATTTTTGAATGCAGAATCGAGAACGAATTGGAGTTTGAAACTGATCCTGAAAGATTGTCCCAGATTTTGGATAATCTCTGGAGCAATGCCCTGAAATACGGGGATCACGACTTTCCGATTTTAACGCGTGTTTCACTGCATGGAAAAAATTTGATCATTCGCATTTCCAACCACTTGGCTTTTCCGCTGGAAACGCCTGCCGAACAATTATTTGAACCCTTCTATCGAAACCCCAACACATCAGAAAAAATCAGCGGTTCCGGACTTGGACTTGCCATAGTCAAAGAACTGACGGAAAAATTGCAAGGAAAAGTTCTAGCCGAAACAGACGACCGGAAAATTGAGATTAGTCTGATTTTTCCGATTGAGTAAATGGCGCAATTTAATATTGCTTCACTGGGAAAAAATTTGTATCTTTAATTAAATCCAAGTTTGCAAAATTAGTCACGTAAAATTTTTGGAAAAACCACGGATTGAAATTGTAGTTGCTAATTTTTTTGGGGTAACGTCGAGAATTAACGTGAATTCCAGTTAAATGTTAATTTTTAACTCGAAACCCAAAACTCAAAACTCTATACTGCAATACTTTGAAGGAGCCCCAAATGAAGAAAGTCGGAAGAACTATTTTCTTGCTCGGATTTTTTCTCTCCTCTCTTTTATTTGCTAAAATTAATGTCCAAACAGTTGATTTTTTGACGCAAATTGGCGTTGACAACAATGCTGCTGGTCCTGTTCTTACTTTGCTGGACGAAAAACGGGATCGCATCATCGTGGCAAATACATTGTCGTCAACACTGACAATCATTCAGGGAAAAACCGGTCAGGTGAAGAATATTCCCATAGGAGACCGCGCGTTGCAACATCTCAAATCTGAGGCTATGACGCTGAATAATGCCACTGGCGATGTTTGTCTCATCGGGCAAAAGTGTTTTTTTATCGTATCACCCGATAAAAATTTGGCAGATAGATTTGCAACAAAAAAACAATTTGAATCAATCGCTGTGGACGAGCAGACCGGCAACGTTTTTCTCGCCGGCAGGGAGAGCAAAGAAATTTGCTTCTACGACGCTGCAAAAGACAAAATAACTGCCATTGAGTGGCTTGATTTTGAAGAGCAACTCAAAAATCTGAATGCCACGCCACCGCCACCGATCCGAAAAGTTGTTGCCGATAATAATTTGCATCAGATTGCTGCAATCGATGGTTTTACTTCTTCGTTGTATTTATTCGATGCTCGAGATGGTAAGTTGATTAAAAAGAGAAAAATAGACCTCACGTCTGGCGCTCGCTGGCATTTTGCCGGAATTAATCAGGAAACTCATTTTTTGTACATTGTGATTGAAACTGCGAAGCGAAATGTGGTAGAAGCAGGAAAAATTGATCTTGTTCGCGACAATGACTTGATTGTAAAGTTACCTGGAATGAGGGAAGGTGTAGGAATAAATTATAATCCGGTGCGGGATGAAATTTATGTACCTTATGATAATGCTGCTTCTTTGCATGTTGTTGATTTTGCCAATGGGGGAGAGCTACATGAAATCTTACTGCCGACATTCGCCAATGATGCGACAGCGATCGATTTGCAAAACGATTTAATTTATATTGCCAGTTGGGCGCATGGAGAAATTGATGTTGTTGATTTGCAACAGCGAAAATTAATCAAAAGAGTGCCGGGCTTGGGAATTATTCCACACATGTTTAACATGGTTTATCATCCGGGTACCGGCATGATTTACTTCCCTAAAGGCGCTACTGCTGTAAATGGGACATTCGGTGCCGCAATTTGCACTTTTGATCCGAAAACGGAACAAATTGACAAAATTTACACTGGCTGGGCGCCGATTGATTTAATTGAATTGAAAAATCGAAACAGTTTTCTAATTTTCAACAATGAGGATCAGTTCGCTGAAGTGAGCTATGACGGCAAAGTACGTTTTCATGATCTCCCGTTCGATTATCCGGTTTGTGCGATTTTAAATCCGCAACAGAATGTGTATTTATCTTATGGCCCTCATCAATCTTACTGGCCTGATGTCTATATCTGGGATTCAAAAGACGGAATTTTGACAATTGATAAAGATGACCTCCAATTTTACGATCGCCGCATCCCGCGTCAGGCGCAAAAAATGGTTTTTGACAAGAATGGTGCGCTCTATTTCACACAAAACAATTGGGGCACGGAAGAGCAATTTTTAGGCAGAATTTTTGATGAAGTTCGATTGTTCAACATCGGGCAACGGCTGAAATTGGGAGATAAGGTCACCCGCGAAACCTCTCAGCGGGTTTTGAAATATGATGCCGAACGAAATTGGCTTTATCTGGCGCGCGTCGGCGAGACTGACGGTGAGCCGGGAGTCCTGCAAATTGTGAGTATTGATTCACAAAAAGTAATTCATCGTTTTGAAGTAGGCGAGGATCCAACAGATATCGTTTTTGATGGCACTAAAATTTATGTTGCAAACTTCGGCTCTAATTCCATTTCGGTGATAAATAAAAATAGTTTTGAAATTAGCAGCATCCAGGTCGGTAGTGAACCATTATTCATGAAGAAAATTAACGGGAAGATTTTTGTTATTTTGCACGGCGAAGATAGGCTGGTTGAA
>NATN01000152.1 GCA_002085355.1 Candidatus Zhuqueibacterota bacterium 4484_87
TACAACAAATTTAAATCCGAATTCCGGAACAATGGTGATAACAGAGGAATTTTCCAATAATCAGGATATTGCATAAAGAAATTTATTCGCAAAATGTGAGGCCTACTGAAACTATTTTCTGTAGGTAAGCGATCCGAAGCCTCTACATACCAATTATAAGTTACATTGCCATTTTCATCGATATACACCTGCCTTGGCGTTGCTGTTCCGCGAGTGCTTTTTGAAAAAGTATAATTTAAATTTACCACAAAATATTGACTGAAAAGCGTTTTTAAACTAATTTCAACCCCTCTGGCATCGCCGTAATCCCCGCAAAAATAGCTGGAGAATGGTAAATTGGAAACCCTGCCAAACGGATCGACTCCATAAACATTTTTATCCAGAAAACCGAACTGTTCCGTCTGGTCATAGACATCCTTGTAATAACCGGTAACATTGACCACTGCCAGACCTTCAAAATGGTGTTTGATTCCTAATTCGAATTGAATCGTTTTTTCGGGCCTCAACGCATCCATCGTCATGGCAATCACTCTTTCGGGATCTGTATTATCCGGACCGGGAGGGGGATCATTTTTAATAAAAACCACAGGTCTGAAATAAACCAATTGATACTGGTAATTGATCGGCGGCATTTGATAAAAATGTCCATAGCTGAAGTGAAAAACCGTATTGTCTGTAATCGGAAAAGAAATTCCCAATCTTGGATTTAACGAAGAAAAAGGCTTTACCCGTTCACGCGGTTTGGCAAGTACATTTTCAAAACTCCATTTTTTATGCCCCAATGTATCGATTCCGTCCGCATCCGGATCTGCATTGGGGTTGTAATCCGGGTCGAGAGACGGATTCCATTGAAAACTTTCTGTTGTAAACCAATCCCGGTTTCCGTCAAAATAATCATAACGAACCCCCATATTGAGAATCATGCTCTCAAATTCCATCTTGTCCTGTACAAAAAACGCCAACTGCAGCGGATGAAATGTCTCGTTTAAACCACGCACGCGCCAATCTTTCATATCGTTGCTAAAGCTTGCCAGCACCCAGCTATCTTCTTTATAGGTGTGATAATGGAATTCAAAGCCGGTTTTCAATAAATTATTGGTATTCACCTGCCAGCTAAAATCTCCGACCAGGGATAAATCATTAATTAAATTATCATTCTTCGGGCTGAAAAGATGAGCCAGAAAAGGCTCGTCCTCAAAACCATCATAATAATGCCAGCCCCAGACATCCGGTTTTTTCGATTCGCCTAAAACCCGGTAAGGGCTGGGATTTTCCACGGCATTTAAAGTATAACTGCTTAATTTTATTTCATAAAACATTTCCGGCTTAATGATGTGAGTCAATCCCAAACGCGCTTGATAAACATAGTTATCCAGCGTTGTGCCATAACCACGGTAATATTTTGCCTTTAGTGGAAAAAATTCTTCATTATTTGTGGCATGGGCGTCATGGCTGTACATGCCGCCGAATTTGATATTCATGCCGGGTGACACTACATATTTTCCGCTGAGATTGACTGATGCTAATTTTCGGACTGCTCTCGGTCGAGGTAGTTCGTAAGGGTCCTCACGAAATTGTCCGGTTAAAAAGAACGTCATTTTTTCAATTTCACTGCCTATTAACGGTAAAAACCCTCCGGGCATGGGACCGCTAAAGGAAAAACGCAAATCCTGATACGCAAAATCCCTGTAGTCATACACCTGCATTTGTCGCTCCGGCGTCCACCATGCTGGATCCAGATACTTTTCCCCGGTCACACTATCCACCAGGGTATGACGTTGAAACTCGATGTTTTTTTCCCTATCGTAAAGGTAATCGCCAAAATGACGTTGATGAGGAGGACCGTACTGATATTCTGCAGAAAATGAATATTGATCACCCCCATCCTTTGTAATAATATTGACAATACCGGACTGTGCCTGTCCATATTCCGCATTAAAACCGCCGGTAATCACCTGTATTTCTTTGACAGCTTCCTTATTCACCTGCGTGAAAGACCCACCGGCATCGGCTCTGCCTTGGTAAAGAGCTGCAGCCCGAGAGCCGTCGATGAACCAGATCACCTGATCCTGATCCCCGCCGCGAATGGAATAACGTCGCTCTCCGCGTCCCAGTCTGCCCTCTACTGGAATAGGATCAAAAAACACTCCGGTCTGTAAATTTACCTGCTCATTCACATCCGTGGCAACACTTTTTTTCATATCTTCCATGCCAACGACTTCAATACTGGTTGTCAAATCCTTTTGAATCACTGGACGCTCTGCCACAACTTCAACAAATTCACCCAGATCGACGACCTTTTGCTCCAATTTAATATCAATTCTTGTTGTTTGATCAATATTGACGATCACATTCTTAATTCGAACGGTTTTGTACCCCATCATTGTTACTTTCAAAGTGTATTTTCCCGGCGGTACAAGTAAAATAAAATAGTTACCGTCAATATCAGAAGCAGCGCCTATATTGGTGCCAGCAATCTGAATATTGACCATTGGCAGAGGTTCTCCGGTTTGCTGATCAACCACCTTCCCGGCTATCTTCCCTGTGGTGCCCGCAAATAAAAGAAAAGGAGACATTAGCAATGCACAGAGCAAACCGACATGCAAAAAATATTGTTTCTGACGAACGGGCATAAAATGTCCCTCCTATGTTAACTCTTCTATCAAATTTGATATTTCGACAATGTCTTTTCAGTTAAAAAGAATTCATGTTTAATCATGGCTTCCGGGATTCCACCGGGCAAAACGTAACTTGCATAATCCAACCGATGCCCTTGAGTATCTGAAAACGGCACAGCCACGCACAATCCGATGCCGGCAGCCCGAATGGCAATAGTACCGGATTCACTGTCTTCAAATCCAATCACTTTATCAAAATCCTCTTTGGCTATACCGAGTTGATGCAATGCCAGGCTATAAAGGTCACGATGGGGTTTCAAACGAATTTCACTGGAATCCGAAGCCGTGACCACAACATCAAAAACATTCCGATAAGATTGGAATCTATCTATGAGCAGCTTTTTTCTATTATCAGAAATTTTCCAGCTCGCTATTTGTTTTTGAATCACTTTGAAAAGCTGGGTCAACACGATTCTGGCTTCGTAGGCGATAGAGGAAGTAACAATCGCCACTTTGATCGGATTTTCCTCAAAATAGCGACCGATTGCTTTTAACTTTTCTTCAGATAAAATCAAACTTGATTTTTCTTCATTGGGATTTACAACTAAAATCCGATAAAATTCATCAAAAAAACGATCAAGCTCTTCCCCCAGCCATCCCTTTACTGTAGATAAAAAGACTGCCACACCGGACATAGGTTCGATCAAATTTCTATCATCTTCAGGTAAAATCGATCGGAGAATTTCACTTTTTCCATGCTCAATGTAAAACAAAATCTCATGATAGCGCTGATAGTAAATATCAATCGCCGCTCGTACCTGATCGGTAAAAGAGCTGAGTTCTAATTTTTTTGCATACCGATCAAGGAGTTTTTCCACCTCTCCGGGCAAATGAATTTCGTGCGTACCATCAACAGTTTTCTGCCACTTGAGTACTTCGTTTTCGCTTAACAATTCGGCAACTTGAAAATTTTTCAAATTGGACAGCACTTCTCGTTTTCTGCCTTTATCCCGTCCAAAAGCCATGGTTATGACAGCCGCCCGAAGATAAGCGCGACGAAAACTTTCCGGATTAGCATCCTTCTGGTATGATTTGATCAAATATTCCACATGTTTAGTCGTGCTGTTACCGATAATGTGGGGATAATCCCGAATCCGATCCAGCCCATCCCATTGCTCCCGCGAATGTCTTCCGGTAAAATGCCGTACCATCATTTCTAATGAATGAAGGCACAACGTTTCCGTGGTAGTGGTTGTGCCATCCATATCCTGAACAACGGCAACGATCCGATCTCGCTTCTCAACTATTTTCGGCGCCAGTGGGCAGATGTCAAATTTTGAAAAAATATAATTCGGATTTTCAATAAGGACAAACTCTTCCCCCAATCGAGGAACAATTTCCTTCACTTGCTCTGATTTCAAAATTTTTTGTCTGTGTTCAGTCATTTTCAATAGATATTTTTTTGATCCATAGTTTTTTTTTGCGAACGACTCATTCAAGTCGTTATTAAAATTTAATCACCAAACTCACTTCCCCCACCAATCCCGATGCCATGACTTTTCCCCATTTTTCGCCGAACAGATAATTTTGCGGCACCAACATGTATCGATTGGCAGGCGTATTGGTTACGCGAATTTCCATCTCATTTTTTCCTTTCCGCACAAAACGAGTTACATCAAATTCAAACGGCTGCCAGCAGCGAACTCCGACCAGTGCTCCGTTACACCACACTTCGGCAATATCGCGGACATCATTAATCTTCAGGACTAATTTTTTCCCAGTTGCAAACAAACTATCGGGTAAATCTAATGATTGCCGGTAAACGCCTGTCCCGGAAAAATGAGGATGTGCTTTTGCTTTCTGTTTATCAAAAACTTGCCGCTCAGTCCAACTACCGATAGTGCGAATTTCTTCCGGGAAAGAACCATCCATCGGGGAAAATTTCCATTGCTTGCCAATTTCAATTTTTCTGGCGGCAATCGGAGTTGTTGTCTGATTCGGATTACTATCAACAGGAAGTAACACAATCAATGCCGAGCCAAAGGGCGCTAAATTTAGGGCTACGTTGATTCTACCATTTTCCGTCTGAAAATTTTTGGCAATATTTCGCGTGCCGTTCTCCGCATTCCAAAACTCCGGCACGCCGACAGCACGCAAGGAAACCGTGCCTTGCCAGAAGGAACTATCCCGATGGCAAACAAAATAGACCTCCGCGCCGGCGACTGTGCCGTGCAATACGTTAATCGCCGAATTTTCAGGTCGAACAAACACATCCGTAATTATCTTTTCTTTTATTTTTTTAACCAGATTTTTTTTATCCTGAAAATAATTTTTCCCCACCAACGGTTCCGATAGTACCCGAACCCGCCCCCTCGGAGAGGAATTCTTATTTTTCAATAGAAAATTAACGCTATCGCCGAACCAAAATACTTTGCCGCCTTGATTTTCAAATTCTTGAATCTTCGCAAACGCTCCCTCATACATGACCATGGCAAACGGCACGAGCACAATTTTGAAATCCATCTTTCCCTTGCCCGCCGTTACTCGTAACAGAGGGCATTTTCCGGTGCGGGAAACAATTTTCGCGCGACTAATGAGCGTTTGATCGTCCACAAAGTTGAAATCCAATTGGCTGTCAAACAGATGATTGGCTAACTCATTAAATTTTCTATCCAGAGAATCCGCCTCGGCCTCGTCAATGACGGACAGCAAGGCACGCAGCGACAAATTAGGTCGATACAGAGCAATTTGCGGATCAGGCGTAATTTGCGACAAAATCGTACTAAGCCTTTGCACGTAATCAGTGAAATATTTCAAATATTTCCATTGTGTATTTTGATAAAAAAGCGACGGCGGCACCTCCATGCGCCAATTCGAATTATCATCGCTAAAATAGAAGCCGCTCAATTGCAACCGATTGACACCTCGGACAAACAGCCAATCGGAAATCGCTTTCATCTTTGACAACGACAAATCCCAGCCGTAAGCGCCGAAAACCTCGCAGTACACATATTTTTTCCCCATCAAATGCGCTGCCGAGGAAGCCAGTTTGGGCGTGAGATTCGATTTATCCCAATGATACACTTCGTCGCAGCCCTGCAAGTCGGAATATTGCATCACCTGAAAATAATCGCCCTGCAGAAAAGCGTCGTATTTCATGGTTTCTTCGTGTACCGGCTGCACATTCAATTGAATATCGTGTTCAGCGCACCAGTTTTGCAACGGCTGCAGATAAGATTCGCCGAATTGTTTTGCCAAAAAATCATAAAAATCAGCGCGCACAGCGGCTGTTTCGTCACCGATATTTTCCCACAGCGCCGGCAAGTAGCGCCTCAGGTCGTAATTTTTCTTTTCATAAAATTTATCAAATAAATCCGGCGTAAAGGGAACCGCGCCCGGATTGATCATGAATGGTTTCAAATTACAGTAAAGTCCTGGCTCGTCCGTAATGATCGCTTCAACTACCGAGCCGAAATATTCCGGCATTTCCTGAAAATATCGCTCATGAGTCAACTCAATGAATTTTTCCGCGACCTGAGGATTGAGCAAATCAACGTAGCCGCCTTCCAGAAACGAGGGTTTAAATTGGCACTGTTCCTCGTAGAAAACATGTACCCGCCAATCGCCATCCTGCGCCTGCCAGCGAAATTGTGCACCGTTTTTCTCCTTTGACCAATCACCCCAACTGGTAATTTTCACTCTCCCGTTTTCGCGCCGGGAAACGACCACGGCAACGGTTTTCTCCGGCAAGTCGATGGCGACATTCTTCGAGCCTGAAATTTTATGTATTTCCTGCGCCAAACAGCGAGCGCGCAAGTTCGGATTTTCGCGCAGCACATGCCCGCCCGCATGGCCGCTGGGCCAGCGAATTTCATCGTACAGCCAAATTTTCAGCCCGTTCTTTTTTGCCTCGCCGCAGGCAAACTTTACCCGGTCAAACCATTCATCCGAAAGATAATCAATGGAAAGTCCCTCCCACGCCATGATTACCGCTCCGGAAACCGTGCCGCTCTTTTTCATACGTACCAATTGCTGCCGGATCGTGTCCGGATTCATGTCTCCGTTCCAGAACCAATAAACGACGGGCAAATCTTCAGCCGGAGGATTGCGGAATTGTTCATAAATCGAATCCAGCGAATGTTTTTTCGCCGGGCTGCAATTTATCAAAAGCAAAATGAAAAGAGAAAAAAGTCCCGCTATCGCTATCGA
>NATN01000001.1:0-9603 GCA_002085355.1 Candidatus Zhuqueibacterota bacterium 4484_87
CTTGTAAATAGTCATTTATCTGCCAGTCAACCGGATCTTCGCTTTGATTTCCGTATTCATCAAGTTTTTGGAAAAAATATCCTTTTCGGTGTACCAATGTAACGCCAACCATGGGAATTTTCAAATTGGCTGCGGAACGCAAAGTATCGCCGGCGAGCACGCCAAGGCCGCCACTGTAAGTCGGCATACCTGGTTCCAGAGCAATCTCCATGGTGAAATAGGCAACGTTTCTGTCGTCTGTCATCATAATACTGCTTCCTGATTTTATTTTAATTTTTCATTTATTCTGCTTAAAAACAGGCGATTGGAAAGAATCGAGCCTGCAAATATACGATAAATTATTGATTTATTCAATGAAAATTTTCAAAAAAATGAAGCACTTCCCATTGAAACTAACATATTTTCATTGGATTGGCTAATCATCTAAATTTTCAGATTCTCCATCGTTAATTACGGCGTTCCAGGAAACATTTTTGAAGCCAAGATTTCGCGCCAATTTATTGGATAGTGTCATTTCCAAAGATAAAATTTCTTCTTCAGTCAAGTTATTGAGCGAAATTTTCCCGCCGGCGAACATTCCATGCCCTCCGCTGTTTTTCTTATCGTTGACGATACGCTGGATCATATTGCCTGCTCTGGCATTTGGATTTGAGGAGCGCAATGATAAATGCAAATCTCCATTGAAGCGTCCGGTGCACAAGCTCCAGCTTATGCGTGTGTGCCGGAGTAGCAGATCAGCCATTTCCCCGACGATTTCCGGAGCGTCTATTTCTCCCAGATGGGAACAAATAATCTGCCGGTAGCTGATCGTTCTGTGCAGCGTTTTGGCTAATGTGATGAAATAAGAGCGCGGCAATTTGGGCTGGGAAATTTTTGCTAATTTGCGCATGTTTGCTTTGGAGAAAACTGCGAGGTATGAATTGATGTCGCGTTGACTTGTTTCGCGCCCCAGGTCCTGAGTCTCCGAGCGAATGGCATAAGAAAGCGCAGTGGCAAGATTTGATGGAATTTGAATGTCAGCCGCAATCAGGAGTTCAACAAAAAGTGTGGATAAAGCACCTATCTCATTGTCAACGATGCTGAAAACGACATTCTTACTACGCCTTAGCGGATGATGATCAAAAACAAGATGACATAATTTCCCGGGTGGGAACGAATTATTTCCTGCGCCGGGTTGCGTGTCCAGCATAGCGATGCAATCGTATCGATTCAAGCGCAAACGGCTTAGTTGCTTCAAACGGATTTTCAGCTCGCGGATCATAGCGATATTTTCAGCTCTACCGATAAAGCCGCCATAAGCAATACTCGTTTGTAACCTGAATTTTTCCCGTGCCAGAAAAGATAGCGCCATTGCCGAAGCCATGGCATCTGGATCAGGGTAATTGTGCAAAACGCAGAGCAGACGCTTTTTACCTGCAAATACTTTTTCTATTTGTTGTAACTGACTATTTGTTTTTGCTAATGGACTGTTTTGATTCATAAAACTATTTTTTGCCTGAAAGTGAATATATGCTAAAAAATCCGTTGAACGCCGGAGCTTTTACTTTTGTGCCCGGAAATATTTTATCAGTCAAGAACGACCGCGTCTTCGTATTTGGGAACAGATACATTCCAGCCTTTTTGTTCGCGGACGGTCTTGGCGAATTCGTGCGCTGCTTCAGCTTCCCCATGGGTGATAAAGACATGTTTCGGCGGATTATTTAATCCGGAAAGCCAGTGCAGCAATTCATTTTTATCTGCGTGAGCGGAAAAACCGTGCAATTGTTCAACTTTCGCGCGAACAGGGAGATACTGCCCCAATATCCTCACTTCCGGATCGCCGTCAACAATTCGCCTGCCCAAGGTACCGACCGCCTGATAGCCGACGAACAGGATTGTGCTTTCCCTGCGGGAAATATTTGCTGCCAGATGATGTTTGACTCTGCCGCCGGTGCACATGCCGGAACCGGCGATGATAATCACGGTTCCTTTCACATGGTTAATCGCTTTGGATTCATCCACTGTGCGGGTCATTTTCAGCCTCGGCAAATTGAACGGGGAGTCATCCTGCTTGAGTAATTTTTGCATTTCATCATCGAAAAGCTCCGGATGCTCGCGGAAGATTTTCGTCACCTTTATCGCCATTGGGCTGTCGAGAAACATGAGCAAATGGGGGATTTTGTTTTCCATTAATAAATTATTGAGATAGTAAATTACTTCTTGAGATCTTTCTACGGCAAAGCTTGGAATGATGATATTCCCGCCGCGTCTCTCAGTGTCGTTGATTATGTCAGCCAATAAATCGGCAATATTTGATCGGTCACCGTGAAGGCGATTCCCGTATGTCGATTCCATGATGATGTAATCAGCCTCGGTGAAAAGTGTTGGATCTTCCAAAATAGGTGTATCCCAGCGGCCAATATCACCGGAAAAAATGATTTTTCGAGTTTGGCCATTTTGACGAATGCGCAGTTCGATGTTAGATGAACCTAAAATGTGACCGGCTTCGTGAAAAATTGCTTCGAAGCCGTCTCCTAAATGTATAGGAGTTTCCAGCTCGAGAGGCTGAAAATGGGGAAGCACCGCTTCAGCGTCTTCCGTGTTGTACAAGGGAACTTCCGGATGGGGGCCTTTTCTTCCTTCTTTTGCATGTCGCTTTGCTTTAAATTTTGCGTCTTCGACCTGGATGTGAGCCGAATCCAACAAAATAATTTTGGCAATATCCGCAGTCGCCTGCGTTGAAATAATGTCTCCGTCAAAACCATCTTTCATCAATTTAGGCAAATAGCCGCAATGGTCCAGATGAGCATGAGTCAGCAAAACTGTGTCAATGGAATCCGGAGCAACCGGAAAAGGGTCCCAGTTTCTGCTGCGCAAATTACGTTCCTGATAAAGTCCGCAATCAATGAGTATGCGTTTGCCGTTGGCTTCTACTAAATACCGTGAGCCGGTAACATTTTGAGCCGCACCTAAAAAGCTGATTTTGAAAGACATAATATCCCCGCTTCATTAAGTTGTGTGTTGGAAATGGTTTCTCTTATTTTGAATGAAGAATCAAAAATACGAAAAATTATCGTAACTTGCAATATGAAAAATGTTGTTTGTCACTGATAATTTAAATTATTGCTTAAAATAGTGCTCCCCTTTGGGATTAAAAATCACTCGCAAAGCATGAGGCGCAGTGGAGACTTTGAATTTAGATGCAAAATAGAGCTCGCCGTCGAGATGCGCTGGCACGTCGTTATCAAATTCAAACGATATTTCTTTGGTTAAAAAATAATTCACTTCGGGATCATTCACGTGCGTTTGTTTCATCACACGGACAAGTTTCTGCAATCGCTTGATTCGCGAAAGTTTTTCCATACGGCAGACATTCAAATAATTATCGTTAGCAATGGCGTCAGGCGTCAAATAAAAACCTCCGGCTAAACGTCTGCCATTGGCAACTGTATTGAGAAATGTGTGACTGATGCTTTCTTCGCCATTGTGGCGAATGATCATTTTCTGTTCCTGATATGTCATTATCGTTTTTAAAATATGCCACAAATATTTATTTTTCCCGCCTTTTTTGACAGATTTGCTGTTTTCCTCTTCGTAATTTTCAGCAGCAACCTGGGCGTCAAATCCCAGGCCCATGCCATTGAGGAAGTAGCGGTCGTTGCATTTTCCGACGTCCATAGAGGCGGTATTTTGCTGCCAAAAAATTTCCCATTCGGTATCTGTGAATTTATCTGAAAAACCAAGAATATGGATGAAATCATTTCCTGTTCCAGCAGGGATCGCGCCGAAAGTGACATTTTGCTTGTCAATAAGCGGCTGAATTGCTTCGTTGAATGTACCGTCTCCGCCGACAGCGATGATGTGGGTTATACCCTGGTTGAGAAAATCTTTGGAAATTTGGGTGGCATGGCCTTTTTTCTCAGTGAAAATGACTGGCGCGGAAAGAGAGTGTTGCTTTATTTTTTCTTGAACAATTCCCGCGTACTCTTCAGCGAAGCCGCTTCCTGCGACCGGGTTGATGATGAAGCCCCATTTTTCTTTGTCAGACATGGTTTTCCCTCTCTGTGGTAAAACTTGAATGTTCAAATGGAATGCATTTAGCGTTTGTTATCATCAAAATGGAATCCTTGCTCTTTGATCAAATAAATGCAGACATCGACTATTTTCGGGTCGTATAATATCCCTTTTCCTTTTTCGAGTTCTTCAATAGCCTTTTCCATTCCTAGTGCTGGTCGATAGGGACGATGCGAGGAAATTGGTTCCACGACATCAGCAACAGCGATAATTTTTGCTTCCAGCATGATTTCCTCTGATTTCAAACCCTGTGGATAGCCGGAGCCGTCGAGACGTTCATGATGCTGAAAGACTATTTCAGCAATGGGCCAGGGGAAATTTATTGTCCGAAGAATTTCGTAGCCAAATCCGGGGTGCGTTTTGAGTAGTGTATATTCGATTTCGGATAATTGTCCCGGTTTATTTAAAATTTCCGCCGGCACATTGAGATTCCCAATGTCATGTAGCAAACTGGCAACGCGCAACCCTTCTATTTGATTTTCCGGAAGTCCTAATTCCCGTGCGATAGCGCACGCCAATTTTGCGACGCCCATCTGATGACCAGCAGTGTACGGATCGCGCATTTCAACTGCTGCGGTCAGCGCCCGAATAGTTCCGTCCAGCGCTTGTTTGAGGTTGTTGAGGCTTTGCTGCAAATCTTTTTTTGTTTCATTCAATTCAGTCAAATCAACGTTCAAACAATACAATTCAGGAATATTCTGGCTGGTGCGTAGCATGACATGCGTGGAGTGAGCCTCGAATGTGGACCCGTCTTTGCGGAGCAAACTGGTCTCTTCGGGCATAATCGTCTTTCCGTTTTTCAACCATTCGTCAATGGATTTTTTCATTTTTTCACGGCTGTGATCAGGGTAAATTATTTTTTCCAGCGGCTGCTGAAATACTTCTTCATCGGTGAAACCGAAAAATTGTACAGCAGCTTTGTTCCAGAAAAAGATGCGATGGTCAGTATCGTAGCCTATGACAGCAATGCTGGGCACATTCTCAATCAGCGACCGAAAACGTTTTTCACTATTTCGGAGGGCAATTTCCGCCTGCTTTTGTTGAGTGATGTCGATAATGATCCCTTCCAACGTGAGCAAAGTTTCGTTCTCATCGAATACACCGCGTCCCTGTTCCCAGACCCATTTTTTACCGTTATTTGCAGCTAAAATTTGGTATTCCAGCCGATAGGGCGTGCGTTCGTTGATTGCTTTTTGAATCTCCTGCCAGACATAATCACGAAATTCAGGCAAAATCAGGTCGGCGTAGGCGACTCGATTGTTGCTGACAAAATCTTCCGGCGGATAGCCGGTGACATTGAAGCTGCCTTTGCTGACAAATTTCATCGTGAATTTTTTGTCATTCATGCGCCGGTATGCCATGCCGGGCAAATTGCTCATAAAGTTGGACAGGGCGCGTTGGCTTTCCATGAAGCTTCTGCCAACATTGACGATATCGCTAATGTCGCGCACATAAAACATTGTGTGCGTTTCATTGGAAAAAATAACCCGTCTCGAACGTAACTCTACCGGCACCTTTAGATTGCTGTCGGTGCGAATGTAGGTTTCATAGTAATTTATTTCACCGGTAAGCATCGTAGGAAAGTCTTCGTAAACCTGATCTCGAACATCCGGATGCACAAATTCCAAAAAATGACGGTCGAGCAATTCTGATCGTCCCATTTCATGCAAAAGGGACGCTGCGAGGTTTACATCCAGCAAAATACCGTTTTCATCGAGAACGTAAATGGCATCAGGTGAGCTTTCAAAAAGATAGCGAAATTTCTTTTCGCTCTGCTGAAGCTCAATCTGGGCTTTCTTGTGTAGCGTTACGTCGCGAATGACGCATTGAATGGCTGGTTTGTTATCATAGACAATCGGCGCGCCCAATGTTTCCAGAGAAATATTTTCCCCGTCTTTTCGTACACCAATAAATTCGTAATGCACAACCGGCAGTACACCGGAAATTTGTTCGTCAATTTTTGTTTTGACTGCATTCCAATCTTGCACCGACACGAGATTTCTGATGTGCAGGCCGATCATTTCATCTTTATCGTCATATCCGAAAATTTCCGCTAACCGTTGATTGCAAAAACGGATGCAATTGTCTTGTACAATGTACAAACCTTCGAGTGAATTCTCTACGAATTGTCTGTAACGCGCTTCAATTTCAGCAGTGCGGCTCAATTTTCGCCTGTTTTTAGTTTTGGGAGAAGTTTTTGTTTTTGAAGATTGTAAATTTTTATCGGCCGTGGAATTTGTTTTTGGCTCTTTTTTGTTCATTTGAAAATATTTTCCGAGTTTATTCAAAACGTACTATTGAGCTAATAAAATATTTGCCACGGAGGCGCAGAGCTCACAGAGGTAAAAAGCAATAAAATCAATTTACCAGCCACCCGATAAAGATTGCTTTGTCATATTTAAAACCCAAACATACAAATAGCAAATGCCAGAATTAAGTAATGTGTGTATGGGCTTATCATTGCCCTCCGTGTCTCGGTGGCTGAATAGTGCTAGAAATTCGTCAAAAGGCAACGAACCTAATTTCCTATGAGAAACTTAAAGTTTCTTGAAAGTTACTTCAAAACAAAGCATTCAGAAAATCACGTATAGGGTGATTCTTTAGTAATATAAATAATATCAGTAAATTAGTCAAGTTAATAATGTAAAAAAGAGAAGGAATGTCGAAAGCGGCTCTTAATTTGATTTGCTAATCTTCGACAACATATTCAAACAATAGCGAGGAGACGGTCAGAAAAATGATGTCAAATCCGATGAGCAGCTTTATCCAGGGCATGGCTTCTCCGATGCTGCCATTTTGCAGCAAGTGATTTGTTGATTTGACAGCAGCCATGAGAATGGGGATGGAAACGGGAAAGAGCAAAATAGGCAATAAGATTTCACGGGCACGCGTATTGACGGATATGGCAGAAAGTAGTGTCCCTACAGCGGAAAATCCCAGAGTGCCTAATAGCAAAATTAAGGTCAGCGGTGCAATAATTGACAAAATTGATAAGTTGAATAGTACAACCATCAGTGGCAATAAGATGACTTCCATGATTAAAATGAAAAGAAGATTTCCCAGCATCTTGCCGAAATAGATGACAATGTGATCCACAGGGCAGAGCAAAAGGCCAAGCAAACACCCCTGATCGACTTCATAAATGAAAGATCGATTGAGCCCTAAAATTCCGGCGAAAGTGATGGCGATCCAGAGGATGCCGGGAACCATTTCTTTGATGAGTGTGCTGCCCGGTTCCAGCATGAAATTGAAAATGATCACTACAATGAGGCAAAAGATCACCATGGATGAAATCGTTTCTTTGCTGCGAAATTCAGAGAGCGCATCTTTCCACGCAATTGTCAAAATAGGAAAAAGAGATTTCATGCTTCGCCCTCCGCTGTGAGTTCGCGGTATCTGTTTTTGAACTCTTCTAAAGAAATTGCCTTACATTTTTGCTTTTCCACAATTTTGCCGCGAGACATCATTGCATAATGTGTGGCTAATTCCCATCCCAATGCCAGATTGTGAGTGATCATAATAATGATCCTGTGCGGTGAGATCAGAGATTTCAGCAAATTGTTGAACAGATCGATTCCCTGCTGATCCAAACCGCTGAAAGGTTCATCGAGCAAAACTATTTCCGGGCCGGAAAGTAGCGCCCTGGCAATGGTGAGCCGCTGTTGCATACCACGGGAAAAATTTCTCACTAAATCGTCTTTTCTATCCCACAAGTCCACACGCGCGAGTTGATGGTGAATGCGGTCGTCTGCATTTGCTAATCGGTACATACGGGCGTAAAATTTCAGATTTTCTTCTGCGGTGAGATTGGGATACAAAAAACTTTGATGACCGATAAATCCGATTTTTCTTCGCGTGGCAATTTTATCTTTCAGCCCGCTGTCTCCAAAAGAAATCGAACCATCGCTGGGGGTAGAAAGTGTGGCGATTATTTTGAGGAGAGTCGTTTTACCTGCACCGTTGGGGCCGACAACGATCCAGAATTCGCCCGGATGAATTTCCCAGTCAATCCCGCGCAACGCAAAGAATGAACCGAAGGATTTTGTGATATTTTTAATATGAATCATTTATCTTTCTGCATGAAAAATGTGAAGTTCAACAAAAAGGCGACAAATAAAAAGAATTATGCTTGCCGCCCTAAAAATTCGGAATTTATTTTTTAGCTGGCTTTAACATGGTGTAGCCAATGCCAAAAATAAACATTATCACAACTGCACCCAGCACAATCCATTGCAAGTCAATGGATTTGCTGCCTCCTGATAAGTTTTTCAAAGTAATTTCCAACGGCATCCCTGGCATGAGATGCTTAACAGCAAAGCGTTGGTAGGAGATGTTGCGAATCGGGAATTCACCCATGGGGACGATTCCCGGCCCTTCAATGGTTAAATCAGGTTGTGATAGAAAAATATTAATGCTTCCAGTCGGAAAAGCAATGGGGCGGGAAAAATGCCATGATTTGCCCGGATTTGGGATATCATATTGAAAAGACAATTGCCTCATCCCAGGAGGAAAGAGGCCGGTATCGATTAACATATTTCCTTCAATGGTCATGCTTTCCTGCGCTTGCGGCGTTAAAATCTGAACGTTTTCGAAATTTTCGGGCAGGGGAAATTCAAGCACATGAAAATGGCCAGCTTCAGTGACGGGAGTTCCGGTATAGGTCTTTGTCCCATAATTTTGCAGCATTAAAATTTCTTTCACTGTCACGACGTTTTCATTTTCTTCGATGAAAATGTGGTCCATTTGGATTTGAATGTTACTTTTATCCGTCGTTGTATCGTAAACGACAATGTCTGTTTCTCGCGCCGGCTCACTCTTGCTCAAACGGATTCCTTTGCCGTAGTAAACGATGTCGTGAAAGCTTGTGCGCGGATAAAAAATGAGCGTGGTATCAATTTTTAAATTTGCCAGAATGAATTTTCCGGATTTATTTGTACGGGCGACATGGGACGAGTCATCGATGAGGTTGTGTCCCTTATACACTAAAAAATTTACTTCGGTATTGGATATTTTGGCGCTGTCTTGACTGCCGTTAAAGACATAGCCCCATATCTTTCCTGTTTGGGCCTGAGACGAAAGAGCTAATGCAAATACGAAGAATGAGATAAATAACAATAATTTCGGCTTCATAGTTTTACCTGTTAAATTATTTGTTCTTTGGCTTGATTTTTTTCTTTTTACGATTATCAATGAAAATGAGAATAATTCCCAACGCCATCAGACCGCCGCCTATCCACATCCAGTTTTGCAGCGGATTGATCATAATGATAAAAGTGGCGGATTCATCTTCCTGGAAACTGGCGAGAGAAATGTAAAGGTCTTCTTTCAAATTTGAACGGAGAGATACTTCGGTCGTAACTTGAGTTTCGCGCATTGCAGAGCGATAGAAAAATCTTTTTGGCGTGAGTTCCCCGATTTCCTTCCCGTTTTTGAATATTTTGACATGCGCCAGAAGCATGTCTTTCGCTTTGTCTCTGTCCTGTGTCATGGAATAATAGACCAACTCATATTTTCCAATTGTGGTACTATCTCCTTTTTTCAGCGTTATTT